>NZ_CAKJTP010000008.1:0-7673 GCF_917627335.1 Protofrankia sp. CiT1
GCCCCGGCCCCGGCCCCGGCCCCGCGCCGACGCCTACGGCGGCGGCAGTCACCGAACCCGAACTGGCGGTTGCCGTCCCACCGGTCACCGCCGTGCCGCTGGCCTCCGGCGTCTCCCCGCAGCCACCGTCCACGCCGGAACCGGCGCCTGGGCCCGAACCTGATGACACGGGGCAACCACCGCGCGGGCGCCAGGGTGCGCCCGCGCGGGCGGCCGAGCGAGGTGCCGGCGGTCGCCGGGGCCGTAAGTCCGTCCCGGCCTGGGACGACATCGTCTTCGGTGCCCGGCGCCCGTAGCGGCGCCCCCGCGGGCACGCGATCATGTCTCTGTTCCGCGGCTCCGGCGGCCAGGTCGTCGGGTTGCTCTGTGAGGGAACCGTCACACCGGCGGCGTGGAACCAAATCCCGACGAAGACTGTTGAAGATGGTGTGACTGGAACCACTACCAAACCGACGCTGACCAACCTCGACCGGTGCGACCGGTGCGGCGCGCAGGCGTATGTGCGGGTCGTGCTTCCCGGTGGCGGCGAACTGCTGTTCTGCCGGCACCACGCCAAGTCCCACGACTCGAAGCTACGAGCCGTGGCTGCCGAATACCATGATGAAACCGACAAGTTGACCATTTCGCCCTGAACCACCTTCCCCTATATTGTGTATTCGGCCCCGCCTGCCAGATCGGCTTCGCCGATCCGGCAGGAACTCCGAATTGGTGAGCCACGATCAGAAGGTCACAGTCACCACTTTCAGCCGGGTCTGAGCGTGTCTCTCATCCTGGAGCCGTACCGTGGTGCGCGTGCCGATGGCGGATCGAATGTTGCCCGCGGTGCCACGGGTACCCGGCCCAGTGGCTGATGCGTCGCCGTTCCCGTCGGCTGACCCGGCTCCTCCTCATTCGCTGAGCCACTCGTCAACATCGGCCCAGACGCCGCAAGTGGCTGCCTCGCGCGAACCGGTGTTCATGCGTGTTCTCACACTCGCCCACCAGACCGTCGCGGGAGCCTGGCGCGACCGTGTGCTCGGTCTCGCGGCCGAGGCGGGTTTCTGGCAGCTGCTGTCCCTTCCCCCCCTGCTGCTGGCCATCCTCGGCACGATCGGCTATATCGGGGACGTACTTGGCGCCGACGCCGTCGACAGTGTTCGGCAGAGCGTGCTCAGCGCGGCGAACGACCTGCTGACACCCGCGGTCGTCGACGACGTGGTGCGCCCGACCATCAACGAGATCCTGACGCACGGGCGCCCGGACGTGATCTCCATCGGTTTCCTGCTGTCGCTGTGGACCGGATCGTCCGCGATGGCCACCTACGTCAACACCATCACGATCGCTTACGGACAGCGCGAGCTACGCTCAGCGGTACGTAGCCGGCTGCTGGCGCTGCGCCTCTACCTTGCGCAGGTCACCAGCGGGGTGATCCTCCTCCCCGCGCTCGTCCTCGGGCCGGGCCTGCTCTCCCGCATTCTCAACGCGGAACACCACCACTCCGTGGGATGGCTGCTGAAGATCCTGTTCTGGCCTGTCGTCGCCATATTCTCGCTGGCGATGCTCACGTCCCTATACCACTTGGCGCTGCCGTCCCGACGGCCGTGGCGGCGCGCGGTGCCCGGAGCGCTGCTGGCCATGGTGGTCTGGAACGTCGGCAGCTACCTGCTGCGTCTCTACCTGGAGACCGTGTTCGGCCATGAACTGATCTACGGCTCGGTAGCCGCGCCCGTCGCGGCGCTTCTTTTCTTCTATATCACCGCGCTCGCGGTTCTGCTCGGCGCCGAGCTCAACGCCGCCATCGACGGGGTGACCAAATCCGTGCTGGTGCCCGCCGAATCGCAGCCGCCAGCGCCCGATGCCGCGGATGCCCCCACGCCACGTTCCCGCCTCCGGCGGCGGTCCCGGCGGCGCGCCCGCGTTCAGTAGGTACACGAACCAGCCGGTTGCACCAGCGCGGGGGTGGCGGTACCCGATGCTCTGGAGGCGGCCGTGGGCGTTGCCGCGGCCCGGATCGTCGCGGCCGCCAGAACGACCGCTGCCGTATCGGGCGCGGCGCCCGCGCTCACCGGCGCCGCGCCCGCGCCCGTGCCCGCGCCCGTGCCTGACACGGTCGCGTGCACGGATGCCGACGGCTGGCCGCCGCTGAGACCGGCCACGAACGACGCGAGTTTGCCGGGATCGGTGAGCAGCACCGACTGGCCGCCGATCTGGCCGGGTGACGCTGGGACGGTCGCCAGGCGGACGCCGCCGGTACCGACGCCGCGCAGCCGGACCGCGAGCGGCGCCAGGTCCGCCAGCGATGTGTCGTCACCGACGCTGATGGACGAGGTGACCGCGTCCATCAGCGAGGCCAGCCTGACCGGGTTGGCCAGCGTGCTGGTCGATGTTGCCGCTCGAAAGATCACTCCAATGAACTGCTGCTGGCGGCGGATCCGGTCGAGGTCCGCTTCGGGCAGGCCGTAGCGCTGCCGGACGAAGGCCAGCGCCTGCTCGCCGTTGAGCATGTTGTCGCCCACGTGGCCGTGCCACCCCGACATCTTGTCGTCAAGATTGGTCCTGCTCCCGTTGGGCAGCGGCCGTACGCACACGGTCACCCCGCCGAGCGCGTCGGTCATCCGCTGGAAACCGACGAAGTCGATCTGAAGATAATGATCTATACGTATTTTCGTCAGTTCCTCGATGGTGCGTATCAGCAGGGACGGTCCGCCCAGGGCGAATGCGGCATTGAGCTTCGACCTGCCCGCGGTGTGTTTGTGCCCGGCGCTATCGGTATAGGCGGGGATCGTCACCCACAGATCCCGCGGGAACGAGGCGAGCGTGGTGGAACCGTTGGCGTCCAGATGAGCCAGGATCGTCGTATCCGAACGCTGGCCCTCGACCTCGCCGAACTCACCGGCTGTCCCGGCGCGGCTGTCCGAGCCCACCAGGAGGATGTTCTGGGTTTCCCCAGCCGCGCCGGCCGGCCGCCGGTCGGCGGCGGGGAAGACCACCGGGACATGGGTCACCTTGCCGTCGTAGTACCGCAACGCCAGCCAGCCGCCGCCGGATATGAGCAGGAGCACCAGCGAGAGCAGTCCCGCCGCGGCGGTGACCAGCCGGCGCGGGATGGACGCCGGTGGTCGCGGCGGGGTGGGTGGGGTGGCATCGGAACCCTCCTCGCCCGCGGACCGCTGCCCGCCACCGCCAACCGGCCACCCCGCGGCGCGCTGGACCTGCCCGTCCGGAGGCCACGTCATAGCCCGCCCCCTCGCTCACCCCACCATCCGGGGCGCCTTCGCCAGTCATGTGGACGTTCCGCGGCCGCGGAAACGTTCCCCAGCCCAGGTGTCATGCTCACGACACCCGCGATCATCGGTCGCGGCTGAATTCGGCCCGGATGGCCGGGCCGTCCGCATCGAGTGTGGGAGCGGGAGGCCGGGTCGACGGCTCCGGCCACTCGGGCATTTTCACCGGATTGCCGGGTAACGGCAGGCCACCGGCTTCCACCACCATGTGCCGAAAATCGGCCTGGTCCGAGGAGACGGCTTCGGCGACATCGTTGATAGGGCCGCACGGGATGCCCGCCTCGTGCAGAATCGCGAGCCATTCGGCAGCAGGCCGGGTACGCAGGGTGTCTTCCGCTTCGCGTTTGAACGAGTCCAGCGCCGACAACCGGGCGCTGTTGGTGACGAAGCGGCGATCGGCGGCGAGATCCGCGCGATCCAGCGCCTGGCACAACCGGCTGAAGAGGGCGTCGTTCGCGGCGCAGATCACAATGCTGCGGTCCGCACACGCAAACGTGTCGAACGGCGCGATCGAGTAATGTGCGTTACCTATACGTGGTGGAGTTGTCCCGGTAGCGAGATAGGACAACGCGGCACCTTCGAGCAGCGACAGTGAGGCATCGAACATAGCGATGTCAACGTAGGTGCCGCGGCCGGTCGTGTTCCGTCCGTGCAACGCCGCCCCGATGGCGCCGAAAGCGTACAGCCCGGCGGCGAGGTCGGCGATCGGGACCCCCGGCTTCACCGGTTCGCCGGCCGGTGAACCGGTGATCGACATAATGCCGGCAGCGGCCTGCACGACCGCGTCGTAGGCAGGGCGGTTTCGCCACGGCCCGGTCTGCCCAAAGCCCGAGATGCTCACATATACCAGCTGAGGATTGCGCCGCGACAACGCGGTCCAGCCGAGACCGAGGCGGTCCATCACGCCGGGCCGGAAGTTCTCGACCAGCACATCAGCCCGGTCGATGATGGATAGTAACGTCGCGTGATCGTCGGCATCCTTCAGATCGAGCGCGACCGACTGTTTGCCACGGTTCACCCGGGCGAAGTACAGCGACCGATCGTCCATGAACGGACCGTAGGATCGGGAGTCATCTCCGTGGCCAGGCCGTTCCACCTTGATGACCCGGGCGCCGAGATCGGCAAGCATCAACGTGGCAAACGGCCCGGCCAATACCCGAGTGAGATCGACGACAAGAAGACCATCCATGGGACCCGGTGGCACAGGCACTCCTGCGACGCTACCCGCCTTGAGCGCCGCAGCCTACCGTTGGAACTATGAGTACGCAGTCGGGCGGAACCCCGCCTTCCCCGGACAGATCCACATTGCCAACCAGCGCGGACGGCCAAAGCCCACCCCCCGGCGATACGCTTGTTTCTGACAGCGCGTCAGCCGCCACGTCATCCCCGGCGACGGCCGAGGCAGACAGCGCCGATCCGGACGGGATGGCCAGCCACGATCAGCAGCCACCAGCCGCCTTCCGTCGATTTATGGCCAGCGGATGGGCGCCGGTACCCACGGTCACACCAGCGCGTGATGAAGCGGCGCCGTACACGGCCAAGCGACGTGCTCTGCTGAGCACACGTTTCCCAGCCGAAACACTGGTGATACCCAGCGGCGGACTCCGCGTACGAGCGAATGACACGGATTACCCGTTCCGGCCGGGAAGCGACTTCTTCTGGCTGACCGGCTGTCATGAGCCCGACGCCGTCGTGATTCTCCAGCCGAGCTCGGCCGGCGACCATGAAGCTGTGCTGTATGTCGCGGACCGGTCGGACCGCTCGTCCCCGGCCTTCTACGCCGACCGGCGTTACGGCGAGCTCTGGGTAGGCCCGCGGCCGGGCATACGGGAGAGATCGGCAGCCATCGAGATCGAATGCCGGCCCCTGCGCGAGCTAACGGACGCGCTGGCGCGGCTGTCCCCGGCGAGGACCAGAGTCGTACGGGGCCTGGACGCCACGGTGGACCGCCAGATCCTGCGTTACTCCCCCAGCGAGCCGAACAGGTCCACGCCAGCCGTGTCCAACCCGGCCGACCGGGACCTGGAACTGGCGCAGACCCTCTCCGAGCTCCGGCTGGTCAAGGACGAACACGAGATCTCGATGCTGGAGAACGCGGTCGCCGCGACCGTGCTCGGCTTTTGCGAATGCGTACGTGAGATAGGCCACGCGACGACACTGCCCAACGGCGAACGGTGGTTGGAAGGCACGTTCTGGCGGCGGGCCAGGGTCGACGGCAACGATGTCGGGTACGGATCGATTGTGGCCTGTGGCCACCACGCAACCATCTTGCACTGGGCCCGCGACGACGGGCCGGTGCGGCGCGGCGACCTCGCCCTGCTGGACATGGGCGTGGAGTCCCGCTCGCTTTACACCGCCGACATCACCCGCACGCTTCCTGTGGACGGACATTTCAGCGACGTGCAGCGTCAGGTGTACGACGTGGTCCAGCGGGCCCAGCAGGCGGGAATCGACGCGGTGCGACCGGGCGCAAAGTTCGGCGACCCCCACCGGATGGCAATGCGGGTGATAGCCGAGGCGCTACACGACTGGGGGCTGCTTCCGGTCAGCGTTGAAGAGTCGCTGGCCGAAGACCCACAAGCCCCGAAGGCAGGCCTACACCGCAGATATACCCTGCACTCAACGTCACATATGTTGGGACTCGACGTCCATGACTGCGCGCAGGCCCGTGACGAGACCTACCGCGACGGCCCGCTCGTAACCGGTATGGTGCTGACCGTCGAGCCAGGCCTCTACTTCCAGCCCGACGACATTACGGTGCCCCCTGAGCTGCGAGGGATCGGGATCCGGATTGAGGACGATATTCTCGTCACCGCCGACGGCCGTCGCAACCTGTCCGAGGCTCTTCCCCGTACCGCTACAGCGGTAGAAAACTGGATGGCCAGGCATCAGACCGCCTAAGCCACACATGACCTGGGCGACAGGATGTCGGCTTCTCAACCTGTCGCCCAGGAAACAGCGGTTGCCACATACCCCCATATAGGACGCAAGTGGTACCAACCAGAGGTTTGACCTCTATATGCCGGCACCACCGCGGCTGCACCCCACCGCTCCATGGGCCACTGCTCGGTCGCACCGCGTCCGTTACGGCCTCCGGTCGCGCGAAATAGAGCTATGATCACGCACCCTTTGGCTAGCTGGACGAATGCGACCGAGAGCCACTCAGTGAGCCTTGTCGTACGCTTCGACGATGTTCGAAGCGATACGACCGCGGTCACTGACCGTGTAACCGTTGGCGCGCGCCCACTCGCGAATATCGGCGGTACGGTCTGTACCCCCGGTACGGCGAGAAGAAGCGCCCCGCGGGCCACGCCGAGCGGCAGTTGCCCGACCGCCAGACCGGCGCGCCGCCCCAACGAACGGAGCCAACGACTCACGCAGCTTGGTGGCGTTCTTCTCGGACAGATCGATCTCGTACGAAGCACCGTCCAGTCCGAACCGAACAGTCTCATCAGCCTCGTGTCCATCGAGATCGTCAATCAACGACACGATGGTCTTCTGCGCCATGCCACTCTCCTTCAGGTCAGCGAACCCAGGAACTCTCGAGACTAGTATTACCACGTCATCAGGAAGAACTGTAACGGCTGGTTCGGACACGCGCGACTGGCATCGCCCACAGACATCCTCTCAGCGGCGTCATCGACACCACACAAGAGTCCTCGGGTTGACGTGAGTCACGTCAACCCAAAGGTGCGCAGGCCACTGTCAGGATAAATTTTGATCATGGGTTGTCGGCGAATCGCGACTTCCGATCCGAAACGCCGGTGGTCTGCGCAGACAAGGACGTCACGGTCCGGAAGGCAGAGTGAGCGCGACGCAACGCCATCAAGGATCCACACCGGCGAATGTCTTACACCACGAACAGGCCGCTGATGCGCTCATCCGATTCACGGTCTGGTAGAGCGTCGAGAGCGAGGAGCACGATGGATGAGCGGACATGGATCGTCGATGCCGCAAATGTGATAGGAGCACGCCCGGACGGATGGTGGCGCGACCGCGCGGGCGCCGCGTTACGCCTCCACCAACGCCTATCCGAGCTCTGGCCGTCCGTACTCCTCCCGCACACGTCCGCATCGCAAGCGGCGGGCGGCCCCGCCACGAACCACCCGGGGACACGCCGCCACGATCCACCCGCCCAGGTCGTCCTCGTTCTCGAAGGCATGGCCCGCGACGGGGTTCCGGCGGGTCCTGACCCAGCCATCCCCCGGCTGCTGGTTGTCCACGCGGCTGGCTCGGGGGACGACGCCGTGGTCGACCAGGTCCGTCAACAGGCTGGTCCGGTTCTCGTCGTCACCGGTGACCGGGAGCTTCGCGGCCGGGTCAAGGCCATCGGCGCGGCCACAGCCGGGCCAGGGTGGCTGTGGGCGCTGCTGGACGACGCCCGTTCCCGGTAGGCAGACGGGACGGGAC
>NZ_CAKJTP010000008.1:8173-34289 GCF_917627335.1 Protofrankia sp. CiT1
GCGCTCAGGCCCAGGCGGCGCGGAGCCGGGCAGTCCTGTTGCCGGTCGCTGTTCAGGCGGACGTCGAGGTAGGCGCCGGAGCGTCGAAGACAGGCGTCATCCGCGCGGCAAAGCGACCGCCACCGGCCACGACCTCGAGGGGAATGCCAAAGCACGCTGACAGCTCCGGCCCGGTCAGCACCGCCCCGGCGGGCCCAGCCGCCACCACCCTGCCGGCGCGCAGCAGCAGGGCGTGCGTGATACCCGGCGGAATTTCCTCGACGTGATGGCTGACTATGACCGTCACGGGCGACAGCGGATCGGCGACCAACCGGGTAAGGCGTCTCAACAGGGCCTCACGGGCACCCAGATCGAGCCCTGCCGCTGGTTCATCCAGCAACAGCAGCTCGGGGTCCGTCATCAGCGCACGCGCGATCTGGACGCGTTTGCGCTCCCCTTCGGACAAAGTGCCGTATCGCCGCTCGACGAGATTTCTGCACCCGACCTGGACCAGCAGATCCCGCGCTCGCCTCAGGTCAACGTCGCTGTACTTTTCCCCGGCGCGGCCGACCACGTTCCAGGCCGCCGTCATGACCACGTCGACAACACGTTCGCTCGCGGGCAGGATGTCGGCCACGGCGGAGCTTGTCAGGCCCACCCGCCCGCGGACATCGAAGACATCCCGCTCGCCAAGCCGATCACCGAGTAGGTCCACCGTTCCCCGCGTAGGGAAAACCCGGCCCGCCGCCACCTGAAGCAGGGTTGTCTTCCCGGCACCGTTCGGCCCGAGAATGACCCAACGCTCACCGTCCGCGACACTCCAGTGGATGTCGGAAAGCAGCAAAGCGCCGTCCCGTACAACAGTTACCGCGTCCAGGCGTACCACCGCATCCGCCACGGGCCTCACGGTACGCGACGCATCGCGGTGCAGCTCCGGCCGGGCCGCGGCGCCAGCGTGGATGGTGACCTACTTCTCGATGGATCGGCGAGCCGGTGGCCTCGCCGGTAACCGCCACCGGCCGCCGACGACTACTTAGAGCGACCGGCAAGAGGGGACGCGGCGTCGCGGGGCCAGGGCACGCACCCCAGCTCCGCTCCTTGATCCACACCCCTGTTGCCGGGCGCTCTTACAGTGACAATGGAGCGGAGATCTCCGCCCACACGATCTTTCCCGAGCCGGCCGGACGTGTCCCCCACCGGGAAGCGATCAGGGATACCAGTTCAAGGCCACGACCGCCCTCGTCGTCAAAGTCCGCATGACGCCGCCGGGGCAGCCGCGGATCACCGTCCGCGACCTCCACGATCACTCTCGACGCGGTCCGGCGCAGCCGCACGGACAGCGGGGGCCGGCCGTGCACCAGCGCGTTGGTGACAAGCTCGGACATCAGCAGCACCACCGAGTCGGTGATGTCGGCCTCCACCGACCACACCGTCAGCAGGTCGTGGGCGTGCCCACGGGCCTCGCCCAGACCGGCCGGCCCCGCCGGTACAGCGATCTCGGCGAACCGGGCCGCCCCGCCTGAGTCGCTGTCAGCAAGCCCGACCAGCAGCAGCGCCACATCGTCGTCGTGGCCCTGCGCCCGGCCGAGCGCGGCCAGTGCGTGGTCCGCCCGGCTGGCCACCGATCCGCCCTGGCGCGAGAGCACCGCCGCCAGGTCTGACACCCCTGTGTCGATGTCACGATCCCGGCTTTCCACCAGCCCGTCGGTGAACAGCACCAGCAACGCTCCCCGGTGCAGCCGGACGGTGTATTCCCTGATGTCACCGCGGCCGAGGCCCAGCGGGGTACCGGCCTCCATGTAGAGCCGCGACACCAGCCCGTCCGGGGCGACGACCAGGGGTGGCGGATGGCCCGCGTTGGCGAGCGTCAGCAGGCCGGTGTGTGGTTCGACGACAGCGTAGATACAGGTCGCGATCTGGCCTTCGTCGATCTCGCAGACGATGCTGTCCAGCAGCGTCAGCACCTCGTATGGCGACAGTTCCAGGCGCGCGCAGGTCCGCACCGCGGTCCGCAGCTGGCCCATGATCGCCGCTGCCCGGACCCCCCGGCCCATGACGTCACCGATGACCAGCCCCACCCGGCCCGCGCCGAGGTCGATGACATCGAACCAGTCACCGCCTACCTCGGTGTCGGCAACGCCCGGCACGTAGCGGGCAGCGATCTCAAGCCCCTCAGGCTCGGCCACGGTCAACGGCAGGAGACTGCGTTGCAGCGTCAGCGCGGTGTCCCGGCTATGGCGATAGAGCTCGGCGTGCTCGACCGCGACCGCGGCGCGCGCCGCGAGTTCCTCCAGGAACGCGACGTCCGCCCCGGTGAAGGGCGCACGGTCCCCGGCTGCCATGAGGCTGAGCACACCCGCCACCTGGCCGCGCAGGATCAGCGGCACGGCGGCGAGGGTGTGTGCCCCCACGTGCCGCATCCAGCGGGCCATCTCCGTGGATGACAACCACGACGCGCCGCTCAGCGGTTCGATACGGCTGTGCCCGGTGAGCGCGGCGAGGGTGACCGGGCTGTCGTCCGGCCACGGACCGGTACGGGCCCGCGGCATCGGCAGCCGGGTGAGGCCGGGACGGACAGCGGCGGCCGCCCGCCGCAGGACCGGGGCACCCGGCGGCACGGCGGTTGCCCCGGCGGGCTCGTCCTGATCGCTTTGGCTGGAGCCGGCCGGCTGGGCCGGCCCCAGCAGATACACCGCGCAGGAATCAGCGAGCTCGCTGACAACGACATCGGTGAGTGCCCGCAGAGCCCGCTCGGGCTCGAGCGCGCTCGAGACCGCTCCGGTCGCGCGGGCCAGTAGTTCCAGGCGGCGGCCTGCCTCTCGCGCGGCGCCCTCGGCGATCCGTGCCATCTCCTCCGCCCGGCGGCTCGCCTGTGCCTCGGCGAGAACCCGCTCGAACAGCGTGGCGCGCTCGAACGCCTGGGCGCACTGGTCGGCAAGCGCGGTCAGGAAGGCGCGGTCCTCCGGCGAGAACTCGCGCGGCGCGCGGAAACCGAAAAACAGCGCGCCGAACGGGGCGTCGGTGGTAGCCAGTGGAAGTACCGCCCACGCGTGCTCATCGGCATCGGTGACGCTCGCGACCAGCGCTGGCACGGGCCAGCGTCCGGCGAGTTCCGCCCGGCCGGACAGAAACAACGCGCGACCACCTCGAATGGCCTCCGACAGCGGGTGGATCGCGCCCAGGTTGATGTCAGACCAGCTGCTGACGAACCATGGCGGATAGCCGAGCAGGGACCGGAAGCGCAGGCAGCCGCTGCTCTGGTCGACCAACGCCGCCCCCCTGCCGGCCGCGTCCAAGGCCTGCTGCCCGGCTTCGAGCACGACGGTGGCCACCTCGTCGACGGTCACCGCGCGCGACAACGCGGCAGTGACGAGCCGCAGGCGCTCGTTCCATTCAGCCGCGCTCCGCGCACGCGCCGCCAGCGCGCTGTGGGCGCTGGCGGCCGCGCGTGCCTCGGTGACGTCACGGCTCGTGCCCACCCACTCGACCAAATGATCATCGCTTGTAACCGGCAGGAGCCGCAGGGCGAGGATGTGATCCGTGCCGTCCGCACCGGCGAGGCGGAACTCCGTCTCAAAGACGCCGCGCCGCTCGACCGCCTGCCGCCAGGCCCGCGCGACCCGGTCGCGGTCCTCGGCGTGCACCGCGTCAAGCCAGCCGAATCCGACGATCTCCGCACGCCGCTGGCCCGTGATCGCTCGCCACCGCGGCAGGTCGACGTCCAGGCCGCCATGGGCATCCGTGTGGAAGACGTCCGCGGCCACAGCCTCGACCAGCGCCTGGCACCTGGCCTCACCGCGGGCCGCCTCGCCACGGGCGTCGCTCAACGCGGTGATATCCGTGGCGACGAAGGCCACGCCGAGCAGCGCGCCGCGGGCATCGGTCGCCGGGTACCAGCTGACAGTCCAGGTCCGCGGCGGCTGCGGGCCGTCGGCCGCGACACTGACCTCCAGGTCCACCACGGGATCACCGGTGGTGACCACCCGCTGAAGCACCTCGTCCATCTCGCGGCCGATGTCCCCCAGCAATTCCGCTGTGGTGCGACCGATGTGCTCCGCGGCAGGGCGGCCGTTCAACCTGGCCAGGACGTCGTTGACCCGCACATAACGCCCCGCGGTGTCGTAGAGGGCGAGACCGACCGGCGCTTGGGCGACGAGCGCCGTCAGGAGCTCGACAATCGGCTCCGCCGCGCCGTTCGTGCCCTCGCCGCCAGCCACTGGGCCGCGCCCGCGGGGCTCGCCATCACCGTCGTCGTCGGCCCGATCGCCGGTCGACCCAGCCGACGAAGGTCCGGACGGCTCCTCGAGGAACGGCGTCGTCATGGGAAAAGATTGTGGACGGTGGGGCAACGTTGTGCTCAATGCCCTACCCCTGACATTTCCGGCCATCGTCTGGTTGCCACCCGGTCACGAACACGCTCCGCCATGGAGCGTCCCCGGGCCCGGGACAGCTCCGACGTCGCGTGCGGATCCGGTCACCTCCGGAGCATCTTCATGGACATACCCGCTGGCGTCGTCCAGTCCGTGCTTTGGCGTGGGTGCCCACAGTTTGCGCGGCCCAGCGTCCGCGCGGGGCAGCCCGCGGCCCACGACGGCCTCCGCGGACAACACCGTGACCGACGACTTCGAGACAATGACCGGGTTCAGCGTGAGGGATGCCACCTCCGGCAGGTCGTCCGCGAGCCGCGCGACCCGCATGAGCAGCAGCTCAAGGGCTGCGACGTCGACGGTCTCCGCTCCCCGGTAACCGAACAGCAGGGGGGCGGCCCGGACCGACCGCACCAGCCGCGCCGCGTCGGAGTCGGTGAGCGGCAGGATGTGGTGGGCACGGTCACCCAACAGATCGGTGGCGGGCCCAGCCAGCCCGAAGGACACCAGCGGCCCGTATCGCGGATGCTCGAGGGAACCGACCACCACCGCGACCCCTGCCGGGGCCATCCGCTGCACGACGAATGACCCATTGGCGGCGAGCTGTGCGTCACCGCCGTTCCCGTCACCGAGCCGCGCCAGCATCGACGACCAGGCGGTCCGCAACGCCGCCGGGCCGAACAGGTCGAGCCGCTGCCCGCCGAGCTCGGGGCGGTGCCGATACGGGCGGGCACGCGCTTTGAGGGCCACCGGCCACCCGAGCCGTTCCGCGGCCAGTACCGCCTCATCGGCGGACGTGACCGTGCTGAACGGCTGGACGTCGATGCCGTAACAGTCGAGCAGATCGGCCACCCGGTCCTCGTCGAGCGGACCGGAAACGCCGGCGAGCAGCGTACGGGCCGCCTTGGCCCGCCGGGTGATCTCAGGCACCGAGCCGGCCGGCTCCGCGCGCCACGCAGCGTATGAGACGGCCCGCACCAAGGCCGCCACGGCGCCCTCCGGCGACGGATAACCCGGCACGCCAGCGAGATCCGGTGGTACCTCGGTGCCCAGAACCGTCGCGAGGACGGGCACGTCGACAACCTTCGCGGCGGCCGCGACCGCCCTCGCGACCGGGCCGGGTTCAGCCGGCGCCAGCCGCACCACCGTCGCGATCAGCGCGTCCGCACGGCCAGCCGCGTCGATGAGAACCTCGGTGAACATCTCGGGCGGGGTGCCACCCGGCAGCAGGATCCGCTCCACCGCGAGCCCGGACGCCTCCGCGGCCTGGCAGGTCAGCCAGACCAGCGCCCGGGAGTCGCCGACGACCGCGACCCGCCGCCCGGCCGGCAGCGGCTGGGCGGTCAGCAGCAGCGCCACATCGAAGCCCTGGGAGATCCGATCAACCCTGATCACGCCCGTCTGACGCAGTAACGCGTCATCCAGGGGCGAGCGGCCGCTGGTCACCACCACGACCGGCGTGCGCCGTCCGACCCGGCGGGCGAGCCGGGCGAACTTCCGCGGGTTGCCGAAGGTCTCCACGTGCATGAAGACCACGTCGGTGGCTGGATCCTCCTCCCAGAACTGCAGAAGGTCGTTGCCACTCACGTCGACCCGGTCACCCGCTGAGACAAAACAGGACAGCCCAACCCCGCGGGCAGCCGCCGCCTCCAGCAGCGCCGCGCCGAGCGGGCCGGACTGTGAGTAGCAGCCGACCCGCCCGGGCGCGGGCATCCGGCCTGCCAACGACGCGTTGAGCCCGGTGGCGAGGTTCTGGATGCCCAGGCTCGCCGGCCCCACCACACGCATGCCGAATGCGCGGGCCGCGGCTGTGACCTCGATCTCCGCCTGGTAGTCGCCGAGGTCGGTGAGCACCACCAGACCGCGGACGCCCTTACGGCCGCACTGGTCTATGATCTCGGGCACGTTAGGCGGTGGCACGCACACCACGGCCAGGTCCACCGGGCCGTCGATGTCGGCCACCGAGGCGACCGCCCGTACCGAGGCGACCGCGCCCCCGACGTCAGCCGCGGCGGGGTTGACCGGATAGACCGGGCCGGCGAACCCACCGGCCAACAGGTGCCGGAAGACCGTGTGCCCCACCGCGTCGCGATCCCGGGAAGCCCCGATCACCGCGACGGACCGCGGGTGCAGCAGCCGGACGATCGACGCGGCCTCCGCGTGGTGCTCACGGGCACGCATGACGTCCACCGAGGTCTGCGTGGGTGCGATCTCAAAGGACAGCCGGACCGCCCCACTATCCCACGCTCGTGACACGCTGTAACCAGCGTCCAGAAAAACCCCGATCATCTGACGGTTCTCGCTGAGCACATCGGCGTCGAAACGACGGATCCCGCGTTCGGACGCCGCCGCCGCCAGATGTTCCAGCAGGACCGATCCGAGGCCGCGTCCCTGGTGGGCGTCTTCTACGAGAAAAGCGACCTCCGCGGCCAACGCCGGCCGCCGCGCCCCCGGTGGCGGCTCCTCCGCATCCGTCCGATCATGCTCGGCCGCCGGCGCCGGTGCGCCCTCCCAGTGGGCGATGGCCACGATCTCGTCCCCGATGAGCGCGACCAAGGCCCCACGCACCCACTGGTCGACAACGGTCATCCGCCGGATGTCGGTATCGGTGAGCGGCCCGCGTGCGCTGAAGTAGCGGAAGTAGATGCTGCGCATCGACAGACGGCCCCAGAACGCGCGCAGCCGCTCACCGTCACCAGGTATGACCGGACGAAGCCGGGCAGTACCCCCGTCAGCGAGGATGACGTCCGCCTCCCACCTCGCCGGGTAGCTCGCCCCGGCGTCGGCCCGCATCCCGTCGTCATGGCTCGGCGGCACGGTGTCACTCATCTGTCGACGAGGGGGTCGAGACCATGCAGCGGAAGGATCTCTCGCCGGGTGGCCGCCACCGCCCGGTCCAGGGGGTCATCCGGATCACCCTCGCCTGCCTCCCAGGGATGGAAGGCGATGTCGACGCCGTCGCCGAAACGGTCGGGCGTGGGACCGCCAGCGACGGCCGCGCCGGTGGCCTCCCGCACGCGGGCGTCAGCCGTGTGCCGCCACTCCTGCGGCAGCGACCGCGAGCAGTCCAGCGGCACGTGGCCGGCAATGGCCAGCAGGTGCGTCCAGGCGCGTGGCACCACCGACGCGAGCGCATAGCCACCGCCCCCGCAGGCAACCCATCGTCCGCCGCACACGTCATGTGCCAGATCGTGCAGGGCCTGGTAGGAAGCACGCTGTCCGTCGACCGACAGTGTCAGATCCCCGAGCGGATCGAGGAAATGTGTGTCACACCCGTGCTGGGTGACCAGGATCTCAGGGGCGAACTCACGCAGCAGCACCGGAACCACCCCGCTGAACGCCCGCAGCCATCCGGCGTCTCCGGTGCGCGGCGGCAGCGCGACGTTGACCGACATACCGCTGGCCTCCCCTGTCCCGGATTCGTCCGGGAAACCGGTGCCGGGAAACAGGGTCCGGCCGGACTGGTGCAAGGAGATCGTCAGTACCCGTGGGTCATCGTAGAAAGCGGTCTGGACACCGTCACCGTGATGAACGTCGACGTCGACGTAGGCCACCCGAGCGGCCCCGTTGCGCAGCAACCAGGCGATCGCCACCGCCGGGTCGTTGTAGACGCAGAACCCACTGGCGGCGAGACGCATCGCATGGTGGAGCCCGCCCGCGGGAGCCACGGCATGGCCGTGCCGTCCCGTCCACACGCCCTCGGCCGCGGCCAGCGTCCCACCGGTAATCCGAGCGGCGGCGGTGTGCATGGACTCGAAGACCGGGTTGTCCGGCGTTCCCAGACCGAACATGGTCGCCAATCCGCGCGCGGCGTACCGCGGCGCCTGGCGCACCGCCTGCACGTACGCGGGATCGTGCACAAGTTCGATCAACTCATCCGTCGCGAGCTGAGGCGGCCGGACCGCCACCTGGGGGCCGTCCAGCACGCCGGTACGCGCGGCGAGATCCATGGTCAGCTCGAGCCGCACGGGATGCAGCGGGTGTCCGCGCCCGAAGCCGTAATCAGCCAGCTCGGAATCCCACATGACCAGTGTTGGCCCGGGATCACCACCGTCAGCGGAACCGTTCGGCCGCGAAGCACTGCCCATGATTCGACCCTACGGCGTGTTGCGGAAGCCGTCGTTCGATCAGGGAACCGCGTCCAGGTGGCTGCTGGCAAGGCCGCGAGCCGGACAGTCCTATTGCCGGGCGCTCCACGAGCGACCGGCAATAGGGGACGCGGCGTCGCCAGCGGCACAGTCCGGCCAGTCCGGCCATCCGGCCACTCCGGCCAGGCCCGCCGACCAGGCCAACCAGGCCAAAGGCGGCGGCTGGTCGCACGGCGTGATTTTTTCGACGCACCCCGGCCGTCGAGTGGACCATTTCGGCCTCCCGTATTCGTTAGGGTCTGAGTCCGTGGCTGTTGGACACGATGATGAACACGAGATTGCGCCAGATGCCGGGCCCAGGATGGATATCGCGGGACGGCGGTTGTGGACGCCATCTCCGCAGCGGGTCCGCGCCGCCGGGGTCACCGCCTATCTGGACTGGCTGGCCACCGAACGCGACCGGAAGCTGAGCGGTGCCACGGCTTTGTGGCAGTGGTCGGTGGACGACCTTGACGGGTTCTGGGACTCGATCTGGGATTTCTGCGCGGTCGAGGGCGAGCGCGGGGACGGCCCTGCCCTTGCCGACGCCCGGATGCCGGGCGCTCAGTGGTTCCCGACCGCCCGCGTGAACTATGCCGAGAACGCTTTAACGCGACATGGCCCCGCACCCGCGGTGATCGCCGTCCGCGAGGACTCGACCACCGCCGTGGTCTCCTGGGACGAACTTCGCCGCGAGGTCGCGGCGGCCGCGGCGGGGCTGCGGCGCCTGGGTGTGCGTCCCGGCGACCGGGTCTGCGCCGTGCTGCCGAACTGCGTCCATGCCGTGGTGGCCATGCTCGCCGCGACCAGCGTCGGCGCGGTCTGGTCGTGCTGTTCCCCGGATTTCGGGTCTTCCGCTATTGCCGACCGTTTCGCTCAGATCACCCCAACGGTACTCATCGGGGTGGACGGCTACACCTACGGCGGAAAGTCCTTTGACACGCTCGGCGCGCTCGGTGGCGTGGCCGACCGTCTGCCAGACCTGCGGGCAATGGTCGTGATCCCATACCTGGCCGCGGATGCCGTCGAGCGTGCCCACAAGGCCCACCTACCGGCTGTCATCTCCTGGGCGGACCTGCTCGCCGGCTGCGATGACCAGGTCCCCGCCTTCCACCGGGTCCCCTTCGACTCGCCGCTGTGGATCCTGTACTCCTCGGGTTCGACCGGCCGCCCGAAACCGATCGTGCAGGGCCATGGCGGAATCCTGTTGGAACACCTCAAGTCGCTGGTACTCCATCTCGATCTGGGACCTGACGATCGCTTCCTGTGGGTGACGAGCACCGGCTGGATGATGTGGAACCTGCTCGTGTCCGGCCTGCTGACCGGGGCGACCGTCGTGCTTTTCGACGGCAGCCCGAAGTTCCCCGACCTGGGGACCCTGTGGCGGCTCGCCGAGGCCGTCCGCATCACCTGCCTGGGAGCAAGTCCAGGCCTGCTGGCCGCGTGTGAACGCTCGGGCATCGTCCCGCGGGAGATCGCCGACCTCTCCGCGATACGTACCATCGGTTCCACCGGCTCGCCGTTGTCCCCCGCCGGGTACGCCTGGGTGTACGACGCGGTCGGCTCCGACCTGATGCTCTCGTCGGTCAGCGGCGGCACGGACATGTGCACGGCGGTCGCGGCGGGCCTGCCCACGCTGGCAGTGCACGCCGGGGAGATCTCCATGCGCGGGCTCGGGTGCGCGGTGAGCATCTTCGACGGCGACGGCAAGGAACTCGTCGACGAGATCGGCGAACTGGTGCTCACCGCGCCCATGCCCTCGATGCCGCTCTTCTTCTGGGGCGACGATGACGGCTCGCTGCTGCGCGCGTCCTACTTCTCGACCTACCACGGCGTATGGCGCCACGGTGACTGGGCCAGGATCACCCCCACCGGATCAATGATCATATATGGCCGCTCGGACGCGACCCTGAAGCGCGGCGGAGTCCGGCTGGGTACCGCCGAGTTCTACCAGGTGCTGGACAGCATCCCCGGCGTGGCGGACAGCATGATCATCGATACCTCGACCGCCGAGCGGCCAGGTGAGCTCGTGCTGTACGTCGTGCTGGACGACAACGGAACGCTTGCCGACTCCTTCATCAGCTCCCTGCTGACGACGATCAGAAGGGAGCTGAGCCCCCGGCATGTGCCTGACCGCGTCGAACAGGTCTCCGCGATTCCCCGCACCTACAACGGCAAGAAACTGGAAGTGCCGGTTCGGCGCCTGCTGCTGGGTGCAGCCCTGGAGCAGGCCGTCAACCTCGGCATGGTCGCCAATCCCGAGGCGTTGCTGCCGTTCATCCCGCCCGCGGCCAGCTGACCGGCGGCGGCCGGCAGCCCTCGCCTTCGCGCCAAAAAAAGATCCCCTGCCCGGTGACCGGGCAGGGGATCTCCACCACGACGACGCACTACATCCCGGACGCGCTACATCCCCGGATGCGTCAGTCGAGAAACTCGCGCAACCTGCTCGCGACCGCCGGCTTACGCAGTTCGCGAAGGGTGTCGCGCTCAATCTGGCGAATCCGCTCACGGGTCAGCCCGAGACGGTTACCGACCTCGGCAAGCGTGTGCTGCTTGCCGTCGGCGAGGCCGAAGCGCAGCCGCATGACCTCACGTTCACGCGGTGTGAGCCCACTCAACACGCCCTCGATCTCGTCCTGCATGGCGCCGTAGGAGGCGGCGTCCGCGGGAGAGGTGGCATCCGCATCCTCGATGAAGTCACCGAGGACCGAATCCCCGTCGTCGCCCACCGCGGTCTCCAGGCTGACCGTGTCCTGGGCGTACCGGCGCAGTTCGACGACCTGCTCGATCGGCATGTCGAGCTCCAGAGCCAGCTCCTCGTCAGTCGGTTCCCGACCGAGTGTGGAGACGAGCTGGCGCTGCAGCCGAGTGATCTTGTTGATCTGCTCGACGACATGGACCGGGATCCGGATCGTCCTGGCCTGATCGGCCAGTGCCCGACCGATCGCCTGCCTGATCCACCAGGTGGCGTAGGTCGAGAACTTGTAGCCCTTGGCGTAGTCGAACTTCTCGACCGCGCGGATCAGCCCGAGGTTTCCCTCCTGAACCAGGTCGAGCAGGGTCATGCCACGACCGCTGTACTTCTTGGCGACCGAAACCACCAGGCGCAGGTTCGCCGAGACCAGCTGCTGTTTTGCCGCATGCCCGTCCCGGACCAGGGTCCCGAGATCGCGCCGCAGCGCCGGCTCCAGGTCGGAGTCAGTGTCCAGCTTGTACTCGGCAAACAGGCCGGCTTCGACCCGCTTGGACAGCTCGACTTCCTGCGCGGCGTTGAGCAGGGGTACCTTGCCGATCTCGCGCAGGTACATGCGCACGAGATCGGCCGTTCCGGCATGCTCCGAGGTTGCGCGGGCAGCCGGTGCTCCACCTGTTGACTCCTCCTCGTCGAGAACCTCGACGCCAAGGGCTGTCAACCGGGCAGTCAGAACGGGAAGTAGTTCAAGACCGAGGTCAGCGGTCTCGAGCGCTTCGCGAAGTTCGGCGCGGCTCAATTCGCCGGATTCGCGCCCACGCGCGACAAGCTCGGCGACCTGAGTAACGTCGAGTTCGTCGGTATCATCGGGCACGGCGGCCAGGCCACGGCCGGGCACCGTGCGTGCAGGAGTGGCCGACCGACGGGTGCGCCGCGTACTTGTGGCACGCGTACGCGGCTCGTCGGGGCGCTCATGAAGTTCCAGGGCAGGCAGCGTCATCAGTAGCAGATCCGAAGGTCGGTGCGGGTGGCGGGTCTTGGTGCTTGCACGTATGGGCAACGCCTGACGGCGTCCCTCCCATTCCGCGTTCAGACACAACCGGACGTAAGCGATCGCCGGGTCTACGAAGCAGTGTAGACCCTCGCTCTCGGGACGCCGCACCCGCTGTCGCGAAGACTACCCTGCGGACCGGCCGGTGTGTCGCGAATAACTAACTATCTCTTCAGGCCCGCTCTTCAGGTCTCCGCGGCCACGATGTCAATACCGAGCCCAGGAACAACAAATCGCCAATACAGCACCAACCTCCATCGAAACCCATAAGGGTGGTTACGGTATGGCGCCGCACCCGCCGCGCAGTGACCATTCGCGCCAAACAGGGGTCCGTTGATCAGAATTCGAGAGTGGTACCGCGGGCGCGGCGCGGCGACCACTAGCTACAGCCGCTGGTGGAGCCACATTGCTCGCACACGTAGCAGCTACCGGCCGGCCGCATGGTCACCCCGCAGGTGAAACACAGCGGCGCGTCCACGGCGTTCTGCGCCGACAGCGACTCTCCCACCGGGACCTCCGCCGGCAGCGAGCCCCGCAGCTGGACCATCGACCGCACAACCGGGAAGGCATGCTCGTGCCCGGCCTGCCGCGCCTCCGTCATTGGGTCAGCTCCGGTCAACCGGTCAGTGGAGAGCTCGGCGCCGACCGTGTCGACCGGCTCCGGAGCTGACGCTACTGACGCCGACGCCGACGCCGGCTCCACGAGAGCATCAGATACGTCCACCGCGCCCGGCCCGCCATACTGCCCGGTGAGCTGACGCGCCCGCTCCTGGGCGCTCAGCACACCGAGTTCCGCGCGGGTTTCCTGGGGCAGGTAGTCCAGCGCCAAGCGGCGGAAGAGGTAGTCCATCACGGACTGCGCCATCCGGACATCCGGGTCGTCGGTCATGCCGGCCGGCTCGAAACGCATGTTGATGAACTTGCGGACGTAGGCGTCCAGCGGGACACCGTACTGAAGCGCGATCGAGATCGCAATGGAAAACGCGTCCATGACACCTGACAGGGTGGAGCCCTGCTTCGACATCTTGATGAAGACCTCGCCGAGACCGTCATCGGGATAGGACCCGGCGGTCATGTAGCCCTCCGCGCCACCGACGGAGAAGGACACCGTCCGGGAAGGCCGGATCTTCGGTAGGCGGCGACGGACGGGCTGGTACTCCTCCGGCGGCCCGCCGACAGCCAGCGCGGCCGCCGTGCCGGTGCCCGCAACCGCTCCCGCGGACCTCCTCGCGCCACGCAGGTCGGACAGCGGCTGGCCGACCTTGCAGTTGTCCCGGTAGATGGCCAGGGCCTTCAGCCCGAGCCGCCAGCCCTCGAGGTAGATCCGCTCGACGTCCTCGACCGTCGCCGAGGACGGCATGTTGACAGTCTTCGAAATAGCTCCGGACAGAAACGGCTGGACCGCCGCCATCATCCGAATATGCCCCATGGGGCTGATCGCCCGCTCGCCGATCGCGCAGTCGAACACCTCGTAGTGCTCGCGGCGCAGGCCCGGGGCGTCGATGACATGGCCGTGCTCGGCCACGTACTCGACGATCGCCTCGACCGTCTCCTCCGCGTAGTCGAGAGCCCGCAGCGCGGCGGGAACCGTCTGGTTGACGATCCGCATGCTCGATCCGCCCACCATCTTCTTCATCTTCACCAGCGCGAGGTCGGGCTCGATGCCGGTGGTGTCGCAGTCCATCGCCAACCCGATCGTGCCGGTCGGAGGGAGCAGGCTGACCTGCGCATTACGCCATCCGTGCTTCTCGCCCAAGGCGTGCGCACGGGCCCATTCAGCGGCGGCCAGGGCGAGCACCCGGGCATCATCCGCTCCGGCGTTGCGGACCGTGTCCGTCGCGGCGGCGTGCTTACGGATCACCCGGCGATGGGCCTCAGCGTTGCGCGCGAAGCCGTCGTACGCCCCCATGACGCCCGCGAGCTGCGCCGAGCGCCGGTAGGCCGCCGCGGTCATCAGCGCGGTGATCGCGCCAGCCATTGCCCGGCCGCCCTCGGAGTCATACGCGCGGCCTGTCGCCATGAGCAGCGCACCGAGATTTGCGTAGCCGATCCCGAGCTGGCGGAACGCCCGGGTCACCCGGGTGATCTCCGGGGTCGGGAAGTCAGCGAAACAGATCGAGATGTCCATCGCGGTGATGACCAGCTCGACGGCGGCGACGAACGCCTCCGCGTCGAAGGTCAGATCGTCGCGCAGGAACCGCATCAGGTTCAGCGAGGCCAGGTTGCAGCTGGAGTTGTCCAGGTGCACGTACTCGCTGCACGGATTGCTGGCGCTGATCCGGCCGGACTCCGGGCAGGTGTGCCAGTCGTTGATCGTGTCGTCGTACTGGATCCCGGGATCCGCGCAGTCCCACGCGGCCTGCGCGATGGTGCGGAACAGCGACCGCGCCCCGATGGTCTCGATGATCCGCCCGTCGATCCGGGCCCGCAGGTGGAAGTCGGTGCCGTCGAGCACCGCCCGCATGAACTCGTCCGTCACCCGAACCGAGTTGTTGGCGTTCTGGTACTGCACCGAGACGATGTCACGGCCGCCGAGGTCCATGTCGAAGCCGGCATCCCGCAACGCTCGGATCTTGCTCTCCTCACGGGCCTTGCTCTCGACAAAGTCGACGATGTCGGGGTGATCGACGTCAAGCACGACCATCTTCGCGGCTCGCCGGGTCGCGCCACCTGATTTGATCGTCCCGGCCGAGGCGTCGGCTCCACGCATGAAGCTGACCGGGCCGGACGCGGTACCGCCGGAGGAGAGCAGCTCCCTGGACGAGCGGATGCGTGACAGGTTCAGCCCGGCACCCGAGCCACCTTTGAAGATCAGGCCCTCTTCCCGGTACCAGTTGAGGATCGACTCCATCGTGTCGTCGACGGACAGGATGAAACAGGCCGAGACCTGCTGCGGTGCCGAGGTGCCGACGTTGAACCACACGGGGCTGTTGAAGCTGAAGACCTGGTGCAGGAGCATCCAGGTCAGCTCCTGCGCAAAGACCTCGGCGTCGGTCTCCGACGCGAAGTACCCGTTCTGCTGCCCGGCGGCCGCGTAGGTGCGCACGACCCGGTCGATGAGCTGGCGCAGTGACCATTCGCGCGTGGCAGCGCCCAACGCGCCGCGGAAGTACTTGCTCGTGACGATGTTCGTGGCGTTCACCGACCAGAAGTCAGGGAACTCCACCCCGCGCTGCTCGAAGTTGACCGAACCGTCCCGCCAGTTGGTCATCACGACGTCCCGCAGCTCCCAGGTGACCTCGTCGTAGGGATGTACGCCGGGCGACGTGTAGACACGTCCTACTTTCAGGCCGGTGGTCTTACCAGCGGGCCGGGTCGACTTCGTGCCGCGGGTCTCGGTCATGGCGCTCCTCGTCTGGCGGATACGGCATTAGGGCGGCGACTAGGGCGTGTTTCGGCAGCCACCTGGACGCGGCTCCCTGATCGAACGACGACTTCCGAAACACGCCGTAACCAGCTGGTGAACTACCTGGCCTGCGTCCGAAGACCGGCGATCGCGGTCTCGAAGTCCGCCAGGGAGTCGAAGGCCAGGTACACCGAGGCGAACCTCAGGTAGGCGACCTCGTCAAGATCTCGCAGTGGGCCGAGAATCGCTCGGCCGATCTCGTCCGAGGGAATCTCGGCCGCTCCGGACGCACGCAGCGTGTCCTCGACCAACTGAGCAAGCTGGGCCAGCGCGTCCGTCTCCACCGGTCGGCCCTGGCACGCCCGGCGTACCCCCGCCACCACCTTCGCGCGGCTGAACGGCTCGGTGACCCCGCTGCGTTTGATGACCCGCAGTGATGCCTCCTCGATCGTCGTGAACCGGCGGCCGCAGGACGAGCACGATCGCCGACGGCGGATCACGGCACCTTCCTCGGTCTCGCGGCTGTCGACAACCCTGCTGTCCGGGTGTCGACAAAACGGGCATCGCACGGACGATCCCCCAAAATCTTGATGACTTACACCTTCGTAACTACCACATGTTGTGGTGGACGATAGAGTCAGCCACCACGACCTGGCAAACCCGCCGGCGTGTCCAACGGTCAGGGCAGGCGAAGCGCCTGGCCCGGAACAAGATCGGTGGTGCCGAGTTGATTCATACCGGCCAGCCGCGCCACAACCACCCGGGTGTCACCCTCGGGCGCCAGCCCACGCGCTATCCCCCACAGGGTCTCCCCGGACTGGACCACATGAACACGCGCCGGCCCGCCACCCCCACGCGACGAGGCCAACGAGGTCACCCGCGCGAGAGACAGGACCAGACAGAAGACAGCCGCGACGAGGACGACCAGGACCGCCCGACCCCTCCTGGTCAACCTCAGCGGAGGCTCAGCCGACCTCTCCACCACACACTCCTTCAACCTCCGAGATCGCAAACAACGAACATCCGTTCGATCGAACTCCCGATCGAGTTTCTACCGCACGACCCCGACGGAATCGCCACGACACGCTCGAACAGACGTTTGAGAAATTCGGTCACGGCAGTTACGGTCGTACCGATGAGATGTCGGTTGTGACCACCAGCGCCGGTTCCCGGCAAAACCACTGGGTCCGCCGGGAGCGGAGTCTGCCACGACCGCGAAACGAAGGAGAACGGCAGGTATGACCACCGACCCCAACCGCACCCGACGTGGCCGGCCACCACGCGGCAGCGTGCGCGACCTGCCGGACGGGCCGGCGGACGCGTCGGGCCTGACCCCCCGCCAGCGCAAGGTGCTGGAGGTGATCCGCAATGCCGTCGAGCGCCGCGGATACCCCCCCAGCGTGCGCGAGATCGGCCAAGCGGTCGGGCTGACCAGCACAAGCAGCGTCGCGCATCAGCTCAGGATGCTGGAGGAGAAGGGCTTCCTACGGCGTGACCCCCACCGCCCGCGGGCCATGGAGGTACTTTCCGCGGACGCACCGGTCCGCCCGGCGGCACGCGACAGCCTCCGTCTCGGGGCACCAGCGATGCCGGCTGCCGGTGCCGACGGATCGGTGGTCCCGTCGGACGGCCATCGCGACGCGGCCTACGTACCCGTCCTCGGCCGCATCGCGGCGGGCGGACCGATTCTTGCCGAACAGGCGGTTGAGGAGATCTTCCCTCTTCCCCGCGAAATCGTCGGCGAGGGCACCCTGTTCATGCTGCGCGTTGTCGGGGATTCCATGGTCGATGCCGCGATCTGCGACGGGGACTGGGTGGTCGTCCGGCAACAGCCGGTCGCGGACAGCGGCGAGATCGTCGCCGCAATGATCGATGGTGAGGCCACGGTCAAGACCTTGCGTCACCGTGATGGCCATGCATGGCTTCAACCGCAGAACCCGGCCTATGCCGATATTCCGGGTGACGAGGCGGCGATCCTCGGCCGGATCGTCGCGGTTCTGCGCCGGGTCTGATCGTGGCTGGCTGTGCCGACCGGGAGAAAGCCGGACGCATGGTGGCGGTCGTCGGGCCGACGGCGGCCGGCAAAAGCGAACTTGCGATCGACCTTGCCGCCGTACTCGGCGGTGAGGTCGTCAATGCCGACTCCATGCAGCTTTACCGCGGCATGGACATCGGCACAGCCAAAGTACCGACGCGGGAGCGCAGAGGCGTCCCGCACCATCTGCTTGACATCTGGGAAATCACCCATACCGCCGACGTGGCCTCCTACCAGGCCAGAGCACGAACCGTCATCGACGATCTGCTCAGTGCCGGCCGGACCCCGGTGCTCGTCGGCGGCTCAGGGCTCTACCTCAGGGCTGTCATCGACGACCTCAGGTTTCCCGGCACCGACCCGGCGGTACGCGCGCGCCTTGAACAGGAACTGTCCGAACGTGGGGCGGCCGCGTTGCACGCCGACCTGACCGCGCGGGCGCCGAAAGCGGCTGCCGCCATCCTGGCCAGCAATGGTCGCCGCATCGTGCGCGCGCTGGAAGTGCTGGAGCTCACCGGCGGCTTCGCCGCCTCCCTACCGGAACACCGCGCGGTCTATGACGTCGTCCAGATCGGCCTCGACCATCATGACCTTGATATCCGAGTCGCCGACCGCGTGGCGGCGATGTGGGCTGCCGGCATGGTCGAAGAGGTCCAGACGCTCGCCGGTCTGGGCCTGCGCAAAGGACGCACCGCCTCACGCGCCCTGGGCTACGCGCAGGTCCTGGCGTGGCTGGATGGCGAGATCGAATCCAGCGAAGCCGCCCGGCTCGCGACCATTGCCGCGACGCGCCGATTCGTCCGCAGACAAAGGTCGTGGTTTCGCCGCGATCCCCGCATAATTTGGCTAGACCATCCCGACGTCGATCAGGTGGCGGGCATGGTCAGCTCAGCCTGACATGCGATGGGTACCGGCGACCCGTTCATCCCGGCGTCTGGAGACATCTGTGACCGCGCTCGAGCTGAACCTCGTCCCGGCCCTGTGCGCCGCGTTCGACGACGGATCGTTGCAGTTGCATTACCAACCCGAGGTTGACCTGCACAACGGGTCGGTCCCGGCGATGGAGGCGTTTCTGCGTTGGCAGCATCCCGATCGTGGGTTGATGCGCCCGTCACAGTTCATGCCGGTCGCCGAAGCGGCCGGCCTGTCCGAACAGGTCGGCCGCTGGGTGCTGCGGACCGCTGTGACGGAGGCTCGGACGTGGCACGAGATGGCTTCAGGGACCACGATCCGCCCACCTCGCCTGTGGGTGAACGTCACCGCCGACCAGCTGATCCGGCCGGATTTCGCGGCCGAGGTGGAACACCTCGTGCGTGGCCGGGGGCTGCCGCCGGGAGCCCTCGGGCTGGAGTTCACCGAACAGACTCTTGGGCTGGCGCACATCGGGGTCCCCCGCCTGTTGGCCCAGTTACGCTCGTTCGGGCCAGCGATCGGCGTTGACGGGTTCGGCACCTGGTATGCTTCGATGTCGACTCTTGATGTCCTGCCGCTGGACATGGTGAAGATCGACGGTCGGTTCCTTCATGCGATGCAACGGGACCTGGAAGGTGAAGCCGTTCTGGCCTCGATCATTACGCTGGCTCACCGACGCCGGCTGATGGTGGCGGCAGAAGGTGTCGACAGCGCCGTCATCGCATCCAGGTTGGCGGCGATGAACTGTGACCGCGGCGCCGGCCGGCTGTTCTGCCCGCCCGTTCCCACCGACGACGCCCGGATGATCGCCCTCGGCCGCGGCCGGCCAGACCGGTGGCAGCAGCGATCGGTCCATCCGCGGCGTCTTCCCGCCCCACGTCCCGCCACGCCGCCACCGTACCGATGCGCGCCCCCGCCGGTGCCGGCTGAGCACGGATCGACCATCCGGATGCAACCGTGTGTCAGAGAAGGGCAAATATGACGCTTCCCGCCGTTGAGGACACCATCCGCGACCAGTTCTTCGACGCCACCGGCGAGGGACTCGATCTCGTCGATCGAGCGGCCCTACGCCGAGTTCCGGGTCTGACGACCGAACTCGACGACGTCACCGAGGTCGAATACCGCCAGCTCCGGCTGGAACGAGTCGTCCTCATCGGCGTGTGGACCGCCGGGACCGCCACCGACGTCCAGACCTCCATGACCGAGCTCGCGGCACTCGCGACTACGGCGGGCTCGGTCATCCTGGACGCGCTCGTCCAGCGCCGTGACACTCCCGACGCCGCGACCTACGTCGGTTCCGGCAAGGCCCGGGAACTGTGCGAGGTCGTTGCCGCTGTCGGCGCCGACACCGTTGTCTGTGACGGGGAACTGACCCCGGGCCAACTGCGCCAGCTGGAGGATGTCGTAAAGGTCAAGGTCATCGACCGGACCGCGCTGATCCTGGATATTTTTGCCCAGCACGCGACCTCCCGGGAAGGCAAGGCGCAGGTCGAGCTTGCTCAACTGCAGTACATGCTGCCGCGGCTGCGCGGCTGGGGTGAGTCGATGTCACGGTCCGGCGGCGGCATCGGCACCCGGGGGCCCGGTGAAACAAAGATCGAAACCGACCGGCGGCGCCTGCGCGCGCGCATGGCCAAACTCCGCCGGGAACTCGCCGACATGAAGACGGTCCGGGCGACGAAGCGGTCCTCACGGCAACGCAGCAGTGTACCCGCGGTCACGATCGCCGGGTACACCAACGCCGGCAAGTCCTCGCTGCTCAACCGCCTGACCGGCGCGGGCGTGCTCGTCGAGGATGCGCTGTTCGCCACGCTTGATCCAACGGTACGGCGGGCCACGCTCCCGGACGGCCGGATCTTCACCCTCGCGGACACCGTTGGCTTCGTCCGCCATCTGCCGCACCAGATCGTCGAGGCGTTCCGCTCGACCTTGGAGGAGGTCGCGGACGCCGATCTTCTCCTGCACGTGGTCGATGGTTCGCATCCCGATCCGATGTCACAGATTTCGGCTGTCCGCACGGTGATCAACGACGTCGACGCCGGTGACGTCCCCGAGCTGATCGTGGTGAACAAAACCGACCTGGCTGACCCGGAGGTACTGGCTCGGCTACGCCGAGAAATCCCAACCGCGGTCTTCGTGTCGGCCCGCACCGGCGAGGGCCTGACCACCCTGGTGGAGGCGCTGACCGAACATGTACCGCACCCCGCGGTTGACGTGCGTGTGCTGGTGCCCTTCGCCCGCGGGGATCTGGTGTCCCGGGTCTACGCCGACGGCGAGGTCCTCGATCTCGGGCACACAGCGGACGGCACCGTTCTGCGGGCTCGGGTACCGGTCGGCCTCGCCGCCCAGCTCGCCGTGTTCCAGCTCGAACCAGCCTGAAAAACGGATGGGCAAGCCGACCGGTCGAGCTCGATAGCTATACCGCCCGTATAGCTATGCCGCCCGCTGGCCGACGGCCTCGCGCCAGAAATCGATCAGCACCGCCGCGGTAGCCGGTGGATTTTCGGTCGCGGGTGAGTGCGCGGCGTCAGGGATCACTTCGTAGCGGGCGCCGACACGCGCGGCCATGTCCGCCTGCAGATGCGGCGGCCAGGCGTCATCGGCGATGCCGTGCGCAACCAGAACAGGCGCGGCGGCCTCGCGGATCACAGCCGCGAGCTCGCCGACCCGGTCAGGCTCGTCAAGGAGCTGCTCACCCATGACCCGCAGGCCAATGTCGCTGCTGGCGAAGAACCTGCGCTCAAGGAACTCCAAACCACCCGGTGGATAGACGGTGGTGTCCGCGACGCGTACCGCGGCCCACACCGCGTCGCGACCGCTGCGGTCGTAGACGATCCGCATGGCTCGCAACGCGATCCGGCGGGCGCCGACGATGCCAGCGGGGCCCGAGCTGAGCAACACCAGGCTGGCCATGACCGAAGGCCGGTTAATGACCGCGGCACGGGCGACCAGACCGCCAAAGGAATGGCCGAGCAGATGCACCGGCCGGCCGATCTCGTCGACCACGCGCCCTACATCCACAGCCAGTGCCTCGACCATGCAGTCTCGTTCCGGATCAGCGGCCGGCGACTCGTACTGGCCACGCTGGTCGATCGCGATGACATTGAACCCCGCCTGCGCCAGCTCTGTCATGATCAGCAGATAGTCCTCCTTGCTCCCGGTGTACCCGGGCAGCAGGACGACCGGTGGATCAGCTGGTGAGCCAGCTCGCAGCGCCGCCAGACCCGCGCAGGTCAAGCGCCGCACTCCTGGTGGCAGTTCCGTCGACGTCAAGAGCATTACTAGCGACTCCCCCATTTCCAGCAGGCGACCATGTACCCCACACCGTAAGGCGCACCAACATACTCAGCGTAAGATATCCATGACCGTTCGTGCGTGTCACTCGGCCTGGAGACAAGACTCGCGCCAGCCAGCACCTGCCACGAGGCACGGCCCGCCGCCATCAGCTCACGGGAGAGAGCGGGCTCGAGCCGCAGCAACGCGGGCGCGTCAGCCGCGGCCAACGCCGCCGCCACCGTGTCGTCATGAGCCGCGGCGCGTTCATCAAAGCCGCCGGGAGCGCCGACCGTCCGCCGCGCGCTGCCGTCCGCCATCACCAGGAACGCGACCCTGGCCGCACGTTGAGCCAACGTGACGCCGATGTTGGCGGCCTCCCGCGGGACGGTCATCGCGCTCACGCCGAATCCGGCCACGTCCCCCTGCCATGCCGTCTGTTCGAGCAGCCAGGCTCCGACCGTCAACGACAACGGCAACGTCGGCCGGTCCGGGCATCGCTGACCAGGTTGGCTCGCCTGTCCCAGCACTACCGAGCGGGCCACCCCGAAACCGGTCAGGGATCCCGACTGGCCGGCCGCATATGCCGCCGTTCGTGGGGCATCGCCGACAACCACGAGAAGGTCCGGGTCCCATGCGACCAGCCGACGAACAGCCTGGATTGCCGGTTCTCGCACAGCTACCGGCTCGCCTCGCGCCACCTCGGGAATGAGCAATGGTGGATGCGGGCAGGTCACCGCCGCGAGCAGCATTACCGGTGGCGCGTGGGCATACCGAGGTCGGTCAGCCGCCGCGTCATCCCGGCCTCCCCAACATCGCTCGGTGTGTGCCGCGCGATCTGCCAGAGGTCACCCGCTCTGGTCCGTCGATGGGTCAGCGGCGGATCGTCCGCCACAAGATGGTGCGGCGCGCCTCTGGTGATCACAGTTTCGATCACATCACCGGGCCGTATCCCTGGGTCCGCGCTGTCGGAAACAGCTGGTGGCCGCAGGTGGACAAGCCGGCCGTCACGGGCGCGGCCGGACCGTCGCCCGGTGGCGGCATCCTTGCGCCCCTCGCCCTCGACGACCAGTACCTCCACCCGCTGGCCGACGAGCATGCGGTTGGCCTCCCAGGAGATCTCCTCCTGCACGGCCACCAGCCGGTCATAGCGGTCCTGAACGACTGCCCGGTCCACCTGGCCGGCCATGGTCGCCGCCGGGGTACCGGCTCGCTGGGAGTACTGGAACGTGAAGGCGCTGGCGAACCGCGCCTCGCGTACCACCTGCAGGGTGTCGGCGAAGTCGGCCTCGGTCTCCCCAGGGAAACCGACAATGATGTCGGTGGTGATCGCGGCGTGGGGCAATGCCGCCCGCACCCGCTCGACGATCCCGAGGAACCGGTCCTGCCGATAGGAACGGCGCATCCGCCGCAGCACCGCGTCCGATCCCGACTGCAACGGCATGTGCAGCTGCGGGCAGACCGCCTCCGTCGCCGCCATCGCCTCGATCACATCGTCGGTGAAGTCGCGTGGATGCGGCGAGGTAAACCGGACCCGTTCCAGGCCATCAACCGTCCCGCAGGCACGCAGCAGTTTCGCGAATGCTCCCGGGTCACCCAGTGACCGGCCATAGGAGTTCACGTTCTGGCCGAGCAGGGTAATCTCCAGAACACCCTCGGCGACCAGGGCGTCGACCTCGGCGAGGATCTCCCCGGGCCGACGGTCAGTCTCCCTGCCCCGCAAGCTCGGCACGATACAGAACGTGCAGGTATTGTCACAGCCAACGCTGATACTTACCCAGGCCGAATGATGGGCTGCCCGCTTGGCGGGAAGTGCGCTGGGAAAGACCTCCAAGGCTTCAGCGATCTCGACCTCGGCCACCGCGTTGTGCCGAGCGCGCTCCAGCAGCACGGGCAGCCGGTGGAGATTATGCGTCCCGAAGACGACGTCCACCCAGGGCGCGCGTTCGGCGATCAGCCCGCGGTCCTTCTGCGCGAGGCAGCCGCCGACGGCGATCTGCATTCCCGGGTGACGCTGCTTGGCCGGGAACATCTGGCCGAGGTTGCCATAGAGCCGGTTGTCGGCGTTCTCCCGCACCGCGCACGTGTTGAAGACCACCAGATCAGGAGTGACGTCAACGCCGGTTTCAGCTGGCACGTAACCAGCGGCCTCAAGCATGCCGGCGATGCGTTCGGAATCATGGACGTTCATCTGACAGCCAAACGTCCGGACCTGATAGCTGCGGGGACTCACGCAGCCAGCCTACGGTGCGCAACCCGGACCTTCCTGGTCCGCCAGCCCCAATGCCGTCGCGGCCCGGGTCAGCGGCGGGGTGCGTGCGCGCAGGACCTCGCCGCCCAGGATGACGAAACACCGCTGCCCCCTCCCATCGATCATGGTAGGGCGGATCAGCGGGCGACCTCAACGGCGCGGGTCTCCCGGACCACGGTGACCCGGATCTGACCGGGGTAGGTCAGCTCGTCCTCGATCTGCTTGGCGACGTCACGAGCCAACATGTGGGCGGCAATGTCATCGACCTGATCCGGGACGACCATCACCCGGACCTCACGACCCGCCTGCATCGCGAACACCCTTTCAACGCCCGGACGCCCAGCGGCGATCTGCTCGATGCGTTCGAGGCGCTTGACGTAGGACTCCAGGCTCTCCCGGCGAGCACCTGGTCGCCCACCGGAAATCTGGTCAGCGGCCTGGGTGAGAACGGCTTCGATCGAACGCGGCTCAACCTCGTTGTGATGCGCTTCGACCGCATGCACCACCTCCTCGTCCTCACCGTAACGGCGGGCGATCTCGGCACCGATGAGGGCATGGCTGCCCTCCACCTCGTGGGTCAGCGCCTTGCCAAGATCGTGCAGCAGCGTTCCCCGCTTGGCCAGAGCTGGTGGCAGCCGCAGCTCAGCTGCCATGATCCCCGCCAGATGGGCGGACTCGACAAGGTGCGCGAGAACGTTTTGGCCATAGCTGGTCCGATACCGCAGGCGTCCGAGCAGGGCGATCAACTCCGGGTGCATCTCCGCGATCCCGGTCTGCATAAGCGCGTCCTCGCCAGCGCGGACGCAGCGAGCCTCAACCTCACGCCTGGCCCTTTGGTACTCCTCCTCAATGCGGTGTGGATGAATACGCCCATCCGAGACCAGGGCCTCCAAGGTGATTTTCCCGACCTCACGCCGCACCGGATCGAAACAGCTCAACAGGACCGCCTCCGGCGTGTCATCGATAATGACATTCACCCCGGTGACCGACTCGAACGAGCGGATGTTGCGTCCCTCGCGGCCGATGATGCGGCCTTTCATCTCGTCGTTGGGCAGGTGCAGCACAGAAACGACCGATTCCGTGGTCGCTTCCGCGGCGACGCGCTGAATCGCCAACGTCACGATTTTCCGAGCCCGGTCCTCGCCCTGCTCACGAGCTTGCGCCTCAATATCGCGGACGAGCACGGCGGCATCTCGACGAGCATCGGCCTCGACAAGTTTGACAAGCTCGGCACGCGCCTGGGTCGCGGTGAGCCGGGCCGCGCTCTCCAGCGTCTGGCGACGCTCCTCCTCCAGATCAACAAGCTCAGCCCGACGCCTGGCGAGATCAATTTCTCGAGCGGCAAGATCACGATCTCGGGTCTCGAGCTCGCGTGCCTGCTCATCAATCACGGCCGCGCGAACCTCCAGGCGCTGTTCGCGCTGGACGAGCCGAGCATCCTGCGCGTGGAGCTCGGATCGCAGCTGCCGCACCTCCGCTTCGGCCTGCGCCCGGAACGTCTCGGCCGACTTGCGGCCTAATTCGCGTGCTTCCGCCTCAACAAGGGAGGCCCGCAACACGGATTCGGCCTCCGCCCGCTCCTGCACCGCCCGTGCCCCCTCCTCAGCCCGGCGTAGCAGCTCGGCGCCATCCCGCTCCGCCTGTTGGGCGTCAAGGAGCCCGGCCGACTCCTCATGATCTGTACCGGGACGATGCGCCGTCAGCGCGCCCGAGCCCAATACCCGAACGAGCAGTACGGCTATGACCACCAAACCCACGAGCAGGCAGGCCCCAAGCACAGCGAGGAGAACACCCATCGGTCCTCCTCCCGCTGCCGGCCATGGCCCGCAACTAGCGGGCCGGAGCGGCGAGGGGCCCACGAAACGGGCCGTTCCGAAACTTCAACCCGTGTCGTTGCGGACAGCCGGGTTGAGCCCAAACGAACGCGACGACGTCCACAGACATCGCGATCCGGGCCAACCACCCTCGTGTGAAGTTGTTTCACGCTATCGGAACCGCGTCACCGCGGGAGCCCTCTCACCTTCGGTGAGAGTAGGTCTGCGGCTCTCGAACGGTCAAGAAATGCTAGTGGTCGCCGCTGGAAGTT
>NZ_CAKJTP010000008.1:34703-65848 GCF_917627335.1 Protofrankia sp. CiT1
GAGGCGAGGCACCGTCTGGCGCCGGCAGACCCTGGACGAACTTCCAGCGGCGCCCACTAGTCCTCCATGCTCCCCTCCAGTTCCTCCATGACCACCCGCAGCACCAGGTCCGCGGGATAGCCACGACGATCGAGTAACGCGGCCAGACGCCGGGCCCGCACCGGTACGGGCAGGTCGTCCATCGCTGCCAGCCGGCGTCGTACCAGACTCCGCGCGGTGGCCTCCTCGTCGATGCCGTCCACGGCCTGCAGCGCCACCGACGAGATCTCCGGATCCACTCCTCGGCGCCGCAGCTCGTGAGCAAGACCACGCCGACCGAGGCCACGGTTCACCTGGGCAGAGGAAACCAGCATGGCAGCGAACGCCCTGTCGTCCACCAGACCCACCTCGGCCAGGCGGTTCAGCACAACCTCGGCCACTTCTCGATCAATCCTATGACGATCAAGTACGGCGGCCAGTTCCGCGCGGCTTCGCGGACGGGTTTCAAGCTGGCGCAGGCATATCTCCCGCGCCCTGCCCATCGAGTCCGCACCTTCTCCTCGATCACGATCCACAGCCGTCACCACCGACCATGATCTCCTGTCGCCCGAAGATCGACAAAAAGATCAACTCAGAGATCGGCTGACGGCTGATCCGCGTCGATCGACGGCACCAGGCCGAGCGTTTCCTTGATTCGCTTCTCGACCTCATTCGCGATGTCGGGATTATCACGCATGAAAGAACGAGCGTTTTCCTTGCCCTGCCCCAGCTGATCACCATCGTAGGTGTACCAAGCCCCTGACTTGCGGATGATGCCGTGTTCAACCCCCATGTCAATGAGGGAGCCCTCGCGGCTTATACCACCGCCATAGACAATGTCGAACTCAGCCGTCCGAAACGGCGGCGCCATCTTGTTCTTCACAACTTTTACGCGGGTTCGGTTACCCACAGCATCCGTACCGTCCTTCAGGGTCTCGATGCGACGGACATCCAGTCGCACGGACGCATAGAATTTCAGCGCCTTTCCACCCGTAGTCGTCTCGGGCGAACCAAACATGACACCAACCTTCTCGCGGAGCTGGTTGATGAAAACGGCGGTGGTGCCCGAATGCGAAAGAGCACCGGTGAGCTTGCGCAGCGCCTGAGACATCAGCCTGGCCTGAAGGCCGACATGGCTGTCGCCCATCTCACCTTCGATCTCGGCCCTGGGCACGAGAGCGGCCACCGAGTCGATGACGATGATATCGATCGCGCCGGACCGGATGAGCATGTCCGCGATCTCCAGTGCCTGCTCACCGGTATCGGGCTGGGAGACCAGCAGCGCGTCGGTGTTGACCCCGAGCTTGGTCGCGTAGTCGGGGTCGAGCGCGTGCTCGGCGTCGATGAAGGCTGCGATCCCGCCGGCGGCCTGGGCGTTCGCGACCGCATGCAGAGCGACGGTCGTCTTACCGGACGATTCCGGACCGTAGATCTCCACTATGCGTCCTCGTGGCAGCCCGCCGATGCCGAGCGCCACATCCAGCGCGATGGAACCGGTTGGGATGACCTGGATCGGTGGACGGGTTTCGTCACCGAGCCGCATAACCGAGCCCTTGCCGAACTGCTTGTCGATCTGTGCGAGAGCGTTCTCCAACGCCTTCTCACGGTCGAGTCCTGCCATGGGAGTCACTCCAGGCTGAGGTCGTCGAGTCTTGGCCACGTTGGTGACGGTAGGGGGCAGGTCCGACAGTTTCGAGCGCCGGGCCAGATCTGTGGACAACCGAACGGCCGCGGATGACGCGATCATGGCCTTCTCCCGCCGTCAGCGGCCCTGGCGGACCTGGACGCTTGCCATCCAGGATAGCCGAACATTCGTTCGACACCATGGTCAACACGCCGTGCATCCGGTCAACGGTCGTGCGCGGGTAACTCGAACTCGTCGCACACAGCCCGCCAGACATCCTTGACATCATCACCACGGGCGAGGGCATCGTGCACCGTCACCCCGCCGAGTCTGGCGACCACATGGTCGCGGGCAACCGACTCGGCATACCCGGTACCGAACTGTTTGTTCATCCGCGCCCAGAACTCGGTCAGTCGCACGCCTCTCAGTGTGTCGGACCGGCGAGGCAGACTCCGAACACGGCCGCCCCGATCCCGGCTCACGCCGTCCCCAGGACCCGCCCAGAGCTGGTTCACCGCCGCATATGAGTCAGCGCTTGAGATCGCGCATACCCTCAGCGAAGGCACGCAGCGTGGCGGTCTGGCGGTCAAGACTGTCGAGCTGCCCCGGCGTCAGCTGTGTCGACACCGTCGAGGCGAGCAGGTCGCTGGCGGCGGCCAACATGTTGTCCAACGCCCGCACCCCGGCGTTCATCGAGCCCACCAGCTCCGAGACCGTCGATATGATCTCGGCCCGACGATCGACGTCCGTGACCACCCGGGCCGCCGATTCGCACGCAAGAACTCGCTGTGCCCGATTCCGGAGGGTGTCCACCACCGCCGCGGCTGATGCCATCGCCGTGCGGACCGCCTCGGCCGCGGGTCCCGGCGGCGACGCCCGCATGATCGCCGTAAGAGCGGCCATGGCCGCCTCACCACGTTGCATCGGCTCCGCCGCGGCCGATCCAGACAGTCGTGCGCGTGACAGCAGCGGCAGAGCCGGCGGTGGCGACGATGCGGCGAGCTGCGCCTGTCGCCAGGCAAGGCCAGCCCGGGCCAACGCGCCGGCTCCCACCACCAGCCACCCCCAGCTGCCCTCCAGCACCGCCATCGTCGGCGCGGCGATGGCCACCCCGGCCCACAGCCGGGTGGACCGCGTTGCCCGCCGCCGGCGTCGGTCATAAGCGCGAACGAGCCGTTGCTCACCGCGTATCAGGCGCTGGCGTTCGATGTCGGCGCGGAGCCGGTCCGGCAGATAGCTCACGAGCATCCCGTCAGGGCTCCAGTTGGTCCGGCGAAGGCCGGTCCGGCGGCAGTTGGTCCGGCGGCCGTCGGTCCGGAAGCTGGTCCGGCGAGCCCTTGTCGGCGGACAGCTCCGTGCGGATCTCGGTCAGGCGCTTGGACGCCTTCGCGTCCAGCGCCGCCCTGCGGATCTCCAGCATCCGGGCCTCCACGCCCTGGGAGGCAAGCTCGTGACGTCCCAGCGATACCGCGTAGCGCTGCTCGACCTTGTCGCGGACCTGCGCCAGCGTCGGGGTGTCACCTGGCGGAGTCAGCTGGGACATTCCGTCGAGGGCCTTGCTCAGCTGCTCCTGCATGGCGGCATGCTCGATCTGGGTCAGCAGGCGCGCGCGCTCGGCAAGCTGTCCCTGCAACCGCATGGTGTTGTCCTCAACGGCGCGGCGGGCCTGCTCGGCCGAATAGGAAGCCTGCTGGTGGAGGCCTTTGAGCTCCGCCAGGGAACCTTCCGCGGCTACCAGCTGGCTGGCAAAGGCCTGGGCTGTCTGCTCGTAACGATCAGCGGCGACCGCGTCACCACTCGCGTTGGCCTTGTCCGCGAGCATAACGGCCTGACGCGCGGAGTCGGCCAGGTTCTCCACCTCATCGATCTGACGTGCCATCCGCATCTCCAGCTGCCGCTGGTTGCCCACCACCGCGGCGGCCTGGCCTACGAGCGCCTGGTGCTGCCGCTGGGCCTCGGTGATCGCCTGATCGATCTGTACCCGCGGATCGGCCTTCTCGTCCAGCTTCCGGTTCGCCGAAGCCGACAGGTAGCGGTAGAACTTGCGGACGACGTTCGCCATGCACCAATCGTCCCACGCCAACGCTGCGCAGCGAAGCCAAGGCGTGTCTGATCGATCTTCGACCACGCAGATGGATGCCCACCTCGAACAAGATCCATCAGACAGGCCCTAGGCGGCGCGCTCCACCACTGCGGTGGATGTACCGCCGCGTGCGGGCATACCCGTCATCGGCGGCATACCCGCCATCGGGACACCAACCCGCGCCGGCCCACCAACGGCGAACTCGGCGAGCTCCAGGTCGTCGCTTACCTCACGGAGCAGGTCGGCGAGACGGACACCGAGCGCGGCACAGATCGCGGCGAGCAGTTCCGAACTCGCCTCCTTCTGCCCGCGCTCGATCTCGGACAGGTATCCGAGCGAGACTCTCGCGGCAGAGGACACCTCACGGAGGGTCCGATGTTGATCTTGACGGCGGCGGCGCAACGCCTCGCCGAGCATGCGTCGGAGCAGGACCATCGTGCCTCCTCCTTCGTCCTCAGGCTGGGCCTTACCGTATACCTGTCGTCCACCGGGATGGCCGGCCGTTGATACGAATGTAACTATGTAAGCAATCCGCGTCCACGATTCATCCCGGCTGGCATGGGTGAACTGCCAGGGTACGCCGAAGAGCGTCCAATGCCTGGACGACCGCGTAAGCACGGTTCCGTGGACGGTCCCCGGGCAGCTGAACGGACCTGGTCAGCGCGCCGGACGGCCCCACCATACCGATGTGCAGCGTCCCGACCGGTTTGCCCTCCAGCTCGGTGGGGCCGGCCACACCGGTCACGGCGAGCCCGTGGGTTGCCCCGAGGAGGTCCCGGACGCCCGCGGCCATCGCCTCGGCCGCCTGCGTCGACACCGCGCCGCTGGTGGCCAGGAGCTCGGCGTCGACGCCGAGCAGCGACGCCTTGGCGTCGGTTGCGTAGGTGACCACGCCTCCCCGGAACACCGCGCTCGCGCCCGGGACGTCCGTGAGCCGCCCCGCAAGCAGACCGCCTGTCAACGACTCGGCAACCGCGAGCGTCTCCCCCCGGTCCGCGAGCAGGCGCAGGACGGTCCCCTCCAACGAGTCGTCGTCGACGCCGTAGAGCGCGATGCCGAGAGCGATCCGCGCCGCCTCCTCGACGGGTTCAATAATCTTGTAGGCTGCGGCCCTGTCGCCGGCACGGGCACTGATCCGGATTCGGGTCTGGCCGTTGCTGGCGAGAAAAGCGATCGTGGGGTTGCCGATCGGGGCGAGCCGGTCGATCTCCCCGGCGAGGGCCTGGGCAACAACCGACTCCCAGACGCCGGCTGTCCGCAGCACCCGATGTACCACAACCGCGGGTTCCCCGGCCCGGCGAAGCAGGTCCGGCAGGACCGACTCGGTGAACATCGGGTACATCTCGTGCGGAACGCCGGGCATCGCGTAGACCACACCATCCATGATCTTCATACGAATGCCGGGCGCCGTGCCCACCTCGTTGGGTAACGGCTCCGCGCCCTCGGGCACGTCCGCCTGCCGGTAGTTCATCTCCGGCGCCTGGCTGCCGGCGGCGGGGCCCTCCCGGGCAAGCGCCCGGAAGCGCCGGCGCAGCATCGCCTCCAGAAAGGCGTCCCGACGCAGGCCCACCCCGGCCGCTCGGGCGATTCCCTCCCGGGTCAGATCGTCCTGAGTCGGCCCCAGCCCACCGGTCAGGATGACGGCGTCCGCACGGCCAAGACCCTCGGTGATCCTGGTCGCGATCATCTCGACATCGTCACCCACCACTGTGGACATCCTCAGCAGCGCGCCCACATCGGCGAGCTGCCGCCCCAGCCAGGCCGCGTTGCCGTTGACAATGTCCCCAAAGAGCAGTTCGTCCCCCACGGCCAGCAGTTCAACCCGCATCGCTGTCCTCCAGTACCTCGTCGGTGAGCCGCGCCGGCCGCCGCCGCAAGGCCAGTGCCCGGCCCACATAGTCCAGACCCGTGACGACCGCGACAAGCACGCCGAGAGCCAGCATGACCGCCCGGACCGAAGCACCCGCGCCTGCCAGCGGCAGCACATAAAGACCGATCGCGCAGTTAAGCAACAGGGTCTTCAGTTTGCCACCGCGGCTGGCCGCTATCACACCACGCCTGATCACCCACAGCCGCAGCAGCGTCACGCCGATCTCCCGGACCGCGACCACGGCGGTCACCAGCCACGGCAGCTCGCCCAGCAGCGAGAGGGACACCAGCGCGGCACCGGTGAGCGCCTTGTCCGCGATCGGGTCAAGGATGATCCCGAAATCGGTGACAATGCTCCGGCTTCGGGCGACGTACCCGTCGACCTGGTCGGTGACCGCCGCGATCGCGTACGCGGCAAAGGCGGCCACCCGCCAGCCGGCGACGTGACCACCAGCGGCGAACATCAACAGCACGAAGACCGGAACGAGCGCAAGCCGCACGACGGTCAACGCGTTGGCCAGGTTCATCCGGCTGACAGCGGCACCCGGCTCAGGTGCGCTCACCCTGACACGGCATCAACGACGTCGACGAAATCAGTGATCAGATCAACGCCCTCCGTCGCCACCACCTTGGCACTCACCAGATCCCCCACTCGAAGGTCCCGGAGCGGCCCGGCCGGCAGCGCGACAGTGCATGCTCCGTCGACCTCGGGCTGCTGGTGAGCGGCCCGCCCGTGGGCCACTCCATCGGCGACCTCTTCTACCAGAATGTCGACGACCGAGGAGATCCGCCGCTCGGCCCGGTCGGCGGTCAGCTGCTCCACCAGGTCGGTGACGCGTTGCTGACGCCGGCGCACGGTAGCTGGGGCGACCTTGTCAGGCAGGTTGGCCGCCTCGGTTCCGTCCTCGTCGGAATAGCCGAAGACCCCGACCGCGTCGAGGTCCGCGTCGACGAGGAAACGCTCGAGGATCGTCACGTCCGCCCGGGTCTCGCCCGGGAAACCGAGGATCACGTTCGAACGCGCCCCGAGTTCCGGGGCGAATGCGCGGGCCCGCGCCAACAGGTCGCTGAAGGCGTCCGCACCGCCGAAGCGGCGCATCCGCCGCAGCACCGAGGGGCTCGCGTGCTGAAACGACAGATCGAGATAGGGAGCGACCCCCGGTGTCGTCAGCATCGTCTCCAGCAGCGACGGACGTATCTCCGCCGGCTGAAGATAGACAGCGCGGACCCGCACGACGCCGTCGATCGCGGCCAGTTGGGGAAGCAGCTTCTCCAACGCCCGCAGATCCCCCAGATCCTTCCCGTAGGACGTCGAGTTCTCACTGACCAGGACGAGTTCCCGCACACCCTGACCGGCCAGCCACTCGGCCTCGGCCAGCACCTCCTGCGGGAGACGGGAGACATGCGAGCCACGAAACGCCGGGATCGCGCAGAACGCACAGCGCCGATCACATCCGCTGGAGATCTTCAACGGAGCGACCGGGCCACCGGCCAGCCGGTGCCGCGGAACCGCTGAGGCCGATCCCGGCGCCGGCGATCGACGATCGGCCTGCCGCCGGTCCACCGGAGTGATCGGGAGCAGGGTCCGCCGGTCCCGCGGGATGTGTGCGCTCGGCGTCTCACCAAGCAGCACCGCGTCCAAGTGCGCGCCCAGCGCCGGATAGGCATCGAATCCCAGGACGGCGTCCGCCTCCGGAAGGCTCTTGGCCAGCTCCCGGCCGTAGCGCTCGGCCAGACAGCCCACGGCGACCACCGCACGCGGGCCGTCGGCGCTATCACGCAGGTCGGCGGCGGCGAGCACGGTGTCGATCGAATCCTTTTTGGCAGCCTCGACAAAACCACAGGTGTTGACAACCACCGCATCGGCTCCGGCCGGATCGTCGACCACGCTCCAGCCATCGGCGCCGAGCCGCGCCGCAAGTTCCTCGGAGTCCACATCGTTACGGGAACATCCCAAAGTGATCAGAGCGACGCGACGGGCGGGGCGATCGGGCACGATGTCAGGCTACCGGGACATCGGATTACCAACAGTGCAGTCTCCCGAAGCGCCGATGCCAAGACGGACGGTGACAACCTGGCCGGGGCCCCCGCTGGGCCCCAGATTCCGGCCGTTGCATGACACGTCGACCGCTCCCGCGTTGCCCATTTTGATCTCCATGGAACGGGCTGCCGTGACCGTCCGGCTGTCACCGGGTTGCAGGATCTGTTGCAGCAGCACCCGCGCGCTCTCGTCTCGCACCTCCAGCCAGCTCGGATCACCGCGCACCGCCACGAGAACGCTCACCCCGGCCGCGGGAGCCGTCGGCGGCCGGGTGGAAACGGCCGGTTGGGCCGGCATGGTCCCAGCCGGCAACGATGGTGTGACAGTGGTGGTTGCCGCGCCCGGAACGACATCGGTGGAACGTCCGGACCCGCTCGGAGCCAGCAGAATGGCCAAACCGACCAGCAGACAAACCGAGAGCAGCGAGATAACCGTCGCCGGCCCTCGGCGGAAGCCCTGGCGGCCAGGCCCGCCCTTGGTGGTCAGTGGATCGAACCCCCGAGGCGGAAGCACCGGCCCCTCGGGCGGCCGGCCGTGGGTCTGATCATATTCGGCGATCAATGGTTCCGGATCAAGCATCAGTATGCGGGCAATGCTCCGAATATGACCGCGCGCATACACCGGACCACCACATCCGGTGAAGTCCTCGTTCTCCATTTGCTGGATCAGCGTCACGCGGATACGGGTCCCGGCGCTGACCTCGGCAACGGACATGCCCCGTTCGCCACGCGCCGCGGCAAGCGCCGCGCCCACGCCAGCACCGGACCGCATGGCCAACCTCCGCACCGGTCAGATCGGCAGTAGAGCCGAGTCTACGGTCGACAGCCGACAGCCGACAGCCGATCCAGAACGCTCAGCGCGACCGGCAGCAGGGGACGCGGCGTCGCGGGGCCGGGGCACGCACCCCAGCCCCACTCCTTGGTCCACACCTCCTGTTACCGGGCGCTCGTACTATCCATTACGCAACGTTGTCAGCAAACCCTCGAGTTCGTCGGGCACAACCAACACATCCCGAGCCTTCGAGCCCTCGCTGGGCCCGACGATTCCGCGGCTCTCCATGAGGTCCATCAACCGGCCCGCCTTGGCGAAGCCCACCCGCAGCTTGCGCTGGAGCATCGACGTCGACCCGAACTGGGTGGACACCACCAGCTCGACAGCCTGAAGGAACAGCTGAAGGTCGTCGCCGATGTCCTCGTCGACCTCCTTCTTGGACTCAGCACCGCCGGCAAACACGTCCGCGCGAAACGCCGGGGCCGCCTGTTCCTTGGTATGAGCGACGATTGCCGCTATCTCCTCCTCGGAAACAAACGCGCCCTGGATGCGAGCCGGTTTGCCAGCACCCATCGGCAGGAACAGCGCGTCACCAAGTCCAACCAGCTTCTCGGCACCGGCCTGATCGAGGATGACCCGGCTGTCCGCCAGCGACGAGGTTGCGAACGCCAACCGCGACGGCACGTTCGCCTTGATCAGCCCAGTCACCACGTCCACCGACGGGCGCTGCGTCGCCAGCACCAGGTGGATCCCGACCGCCCGCGCCATCGCCGTGATCCGGCAGATCGCGTCCTCCACATCCCGTGGGGCCACCATCATGAGGTCGGCGAGCTCATCGACGATCGTCAGGATGTACGGATACGGGACGTACACTCGCTCCGAGCCCGGCGGCGCCACGATCTCCCCAGACCTGACCTTGCGGTTGAAGTCGTCGACGTGCCGAACCCCGCAGGACGCGAGATCCTCGTACCGGTTCTCCATCTCCTTGACAACCCAGGCGAGCGCGTCCGCGGCCTTCTTCGGGCTCGTGATGATCGGCGTAATCAGATGCGGGATCCCCTGGTAGCTGGTCAGTTCGACCCGTTTCGGGTCGACCAGCACCAACCGCACCTGATCGGGAGTGGCCCGCGCCAGCACACTTGTGATCAGCGTGTTGATACAGGTCGACTTGCCGGCACCGGTCGCGCCCGCGATGAGGATGTGGGGCATCTTCGCCAGGTTCGCGACGACATACCCGCCCTCGATGTCCTTGCCGAGGCCCACCAACAGCGGATGCGGGTTGCCGGTCGCCTCGTCGCTGCGCAGGACGTCACCGAGTGAGACCAGTTCCCTGTCCGTGTTGGGAATCTCGATGCCGACCGCGCTCTTGCCCGGGATCGGGCTGATGATCCGGACATCCGGGCTCTTCACGGCGTACGCGATGTTCTTGGTCAGCTGGATGATCCGCTCCACCTTCACCGCGGCGCCGAGCTCCACCTCGTAACGGGTCACGGTCGGCCCCCGGGTGAAGCCCGTCACCCGGGCGTCCACCCGGAACTGGGAAAACACATCCGTCAGCGACGCGATCACAGTGTCCGTCGCGGCCGATCGCACCTTCGGCGGTGTTCCCTGTTGCAGCAGGGCCGGCGATGGCAGCGTGTAGTTACCTTCTGTAGTGGCATCCGCCGTGGGCGCCACGAAGTGCTTCACCGCGGCGGGGTCGGGCAGCGGAGCCGGCACCGATCCGCTGTCCCGCACCTTCGGTGCCCTGCGTGTGGTGCCCGTCGCGGGCACCGGATCGTCAGGCACCGCATGGGCTGTCGGCGCGTCGATGTCGAAGACGTCCGGGTCGGGCGCTTCTCGGGCGCGGCGCCCGCGGTTCGTCCGGCGTCCCGCCTCGGCTGGGGCCTCCCCAGCCGAGGCGACCCCCAGCAGATCGTCCACAAGCTGCCGTCCCGCGACAGGCGCCGCCCGGCCCCCGCCCGAGCGGTCATCGCGTTCGGCATCCGCGGGCGCATCGTCGATGAGGAGGGTGTCCCACAGCTCCCGCAGCCGGTCAGGGACCGCACGGATCGGCGTCTTTGTGATCACAAGAACGCCGAACAGGCTGAGCAGAAGCAGCAGCGGAGCCGCCAGGTAGGCGGTCACCGCACCAGCCAGTGGAGAGCTGGCGAGGAACCCCGCGAGCCCGCCCGCCCGTCCCATGGCGTTGTCAGCGGCGGCGAAGTCCGGAACTCCGCGCGCCAGGTGCACGATTCCCAACGCGCCCAGTGCGAGCGCGGCCCAACCGATCAGCACTCGGCCTCGGCTGTCCGGATCGCTGGGACTGCGGACAAGCCGCCAGGTCGCGCCCAGGCCGAACAACGGCAGCGGCACCGCGCCCACACCAACCAGAAAGTGCAGCACCGCGGAGATGGCCCGGCCGACCGGCCCGGCCGCGTGAAACCAGACCGCCGCCGCCGTGAGGACAGTGGCACCAAGCGTGGCAAGCGCCGCGCCATCCCGCTGTTGGGCTTTGTCGATACGCAGGTCGCGGGCACCACGGCCGCTCCTGCGCACCAGGCTGCCCAGAAACGCGGCCGCGGTGAGCCAGAGACGCGCCGTCAACCTGATCGCTTTTTGGACGATCAGCAGTGTGAAGGGCCTCCCAGGCGTGCGTGGCGGCGCCTTCGCGGGAGCTTTCTTTTTTCCGCTCGGCTTTCCGTTCGGCTTTCCGTTCGACCGGGATTTCGCTGGCGGACGCCGGGCGGGCGCGGCGCGGGGGACCGCTGTCCTGCTCTGGGCACGCGCGCGCGTGCCACCTGCCCGCGTGGCCACCCGACGACGGTACCGGTCTGTGGGCATGACATCGGGCAACCACGACCTTCCGGGCGCGTCGCCCCCGGCCGGATCAGACCTCGACAACAACCGGAATGATCATCGGGCGACGTCGGTACGTGTCGCTGACCCAACGCCCGACGGTGCGGCGCACCAGCTGTTGGAGCACACCGACATCGACCGTTCCCGACCGCATCGCTTCCGCCAACGCGTCTGTGACCAGCCCGCGAACCTGCTCGAAGGCTTCACGAGTGTCGGAAAAGCCCCGAGCCGACAGCTCCGGGCCACCCACGACCTTCCCGGACGCCGCGTCGACCACGACCATGATCGTGATAAACCCCTCTTCGCCCAGGATGCGGCGGTCTTTCAGGCTTGGCTCACCAACGTCGCCAACCGCGAGCCCGTCAACGTAGACATAGCCACACGGAACCACGCCGGTGATGTTCGCCTGCCCGTCAACAAGATCAACAACCATGCCGTCATCAGCCAGCACCACCCTGTCCGCGGGTACTCCGGTGGCCTCCGCGAGCGCACCGTGTGCCCGCAGATGCCGCCATTCGCCGTGCACCGGCATCATGTTGGACGGCCGGGTCGCGTTGAGGACGTAGAGCAGCTCACCGGCGGGAGCGTGGCCGGAGGTGTGCACCTTCGCCACCCCCTTGTGGACGACCTTGGCACCCCAGCGGGCCAAACCATTGATCACCCGGTAGACCGCGTTCTCGTTGCCGGGGATCAGGCTGGACGCGAGCACCACTGTGTCGCCAGCCTGGATCTGGATGGCGTGGTCGCGGTTGGCCATCCGGGACAGAGCCGACAACGGCTCGCCCTGCGACCCGGTCGAGATCAGACAGATGTTGCGGTCCGGCAACGCACCGACGTCCCGCAGATCGATCACAAGACCGGCCGGCACTCGCAGCAGCCCGAGATCACGAGCTACCCCCATGTTACGAACCATCGACCGCCCGACAAAGCACACCGAGCGGCCATGGGCCTCCGCCGCGTCGAGAACCTGCTGGACCCGGTGCACGTGGCTGGCAAAGCAGGCGACGATGATCCGCTTCTTGGCATCCCGGAACACACCGTCGAGCACCGGCGCAATCTCCCGCTCGGAGGTCACGAAGCCCGGCACCTCGGCGTTGGTGGAGTCGGACAGGAGCAGGTCAACGCCTTCCCGGCCAAGCCGCGCGAAACCACCGAGATCGGTCAGCCGGCCGTCAAGGGGCAGCTGGTCCATCTTGAAGTCGCCGGTGTGCAGCACCAGGCCGGCCGGCGTGCGGATGGCGACCGCCAACGCGTCCGGAATGGAGTGGTTGACCGCGAAGAACTCACAGGTGAACGGGCCGAAGCCGCGGACCTGCTCCTCCCGGACCTCGATCATGGTCGGGCTGATGCGGTGCTCGGCGAGCTTGGCCGCGGTCAGCGCAAGGGTGAGCCGGGAACCCACCAGCGGAATGTCGCCGCGTTCACGCAGCAGGTAGGGCACGGCACCGATGTGATCCTCATGGGCGTGGGTGAGGACAACCGCGTCAATCGCGTCGAGCCTGTCCCGGATGGCGGTGAAGTCAGGCAGGATCAGATCCACACCAGGCTGGTCCGTCTCGGGGAACAGGACCCCACAGTCGACGACGAGCAGCCGGCCATCGAACTCGAACACGGTCATATTGCGGCCGATTTCGCCCAGCCCCCCGAGCGCGACGATGCGCAGACCGTCAGCGGGCAGCGGCGGCGGTGTTCCCAGCCCGGGATGGGGATGGCTCACGCGGACCCCACCGTCGCGTTCACGTCCACGCAAAGGTCAACCCCGGCCGCGGCGAGGTCGACGCGCAATCGCTCGCGTTCGTCGTCGGTCGCGTCCACCAGGGGCAGGCGGACACCTCCGGCGGGCAGTCCAGCCATGTTGAGAGCAGCCTTCGTCATGATCACACCTTGGTTCCTGAATAGGCCCTCGTACGCCGGAAGCAGACCCATGTGCAAAGAACGAGCACGGACAGCGTCACCTGCGTCGAAAGCGTTGATCATCGCGTGGATCCGGCTGGCGGCGACATGCCCGACGACACTCACCACCCCGACGGCACCCACCGACAACAACGGGAGGGTGAGCATCTCCGTCCCGGAGTAGTACGCAAGACCCGTACGGGCAAGGACCCACGACGACGCCTCAAGATCGTCCTTAGCGTCCTTGACCGCCACGATCCGCGGATGCTCGGCGAGCCGTACCAGCGTATCCGTTGCCACCGATACACCGGTACGGCCAGGTATGTCGTAAATCATCACAGGCAGCCCGGTAGTGTCCGCGACAGCCCGGAAATGCGCATACAGCCCGCTCTGCGGAGGCTTGTTGTAGTAAGGGCTCACCACCAGCAGCCCGTGCGCACCGGCTTTCTCCGCCGTACTGGCCAGCTCCACCGTGTGCCGGGTGTCATTGGTGCCCACCCCGGCGATTACCGCGGCACGGGCACCAACTGCCGCGACCACCGCCCGCAACAACTCTTTCTTTTCCCAGTCAGATGTGGTAGGCGCTTCCCCGGTGGTGCCATTGACGACGAGAGCGTCATTGCCGGCGTCCACCAGATGGTTCGCGAGCACGGCGGCACCATCAAGATCAAGCTTGCCACCCGCGGTGAACGGAGTAATCATTGCGGTGATCATGCGGCCGAAGGGCGCTCGGGGCAACACTGACATGTCGGTCACCTTAGGGCGTGTTTCGAAAGTCATCTGTCCGGCTCGCTACGTCCAAGCGGCCCTTGGCCGCGTTCTCGGCCGTACCGGTACGACTCATCCGGTATCGGTACGGCCCGCGGCCCTGCCAGCAACCACCTGGACGCGACTCCCTGGCCGAACGATGACTTCTGAAACACGCCGTAGAGCGACCGGCAACAGGGGACGCGGGGCCGCGGAGCTGGAGCACGCGCCTCACCGCATCGCTGTCCATCCATCGCCGCGCGACGCACGGGCACCCCGGCTCGTCGGTCGCCACCCACCACCTCCGGTGGCTCCCTCCGCCGCCTTCCGATGCACGCACCCCAACCCCACTCCTTGATCCACACCCCTGTTGCCGGACGCTCGTAGTGCCCTGTCAGGCAACGTCCGTCTGAGGAACTTCGACGATAGGACTACGCCAAGTCGTCGGCATCCCGATGATGGCGGCGGCGCGATAATGACGGGCCAGCCGCTGGCAGGCCCTCGGGCGGGCGCAGCATGTTGCGATCTAGCCTGGTCCACAACTCGATCCGGCCGAGCCGGACAAGGCCGCGCAGACCACCAGCACGCCAGGAGTCAACACCCACACCCTGACCGTAGTTCTTCGGCATGCCAACCATCCCGTCCTGGTGTCGACGATCAGTTTACCCTCTCGGCCGCTACGCGGTGGTGTGCCAGCCAAACGCGGCCCGCGCGCCAGCCGTGACCGCCAAGGCCACCAACAGGACGAGCAGCGCGAGCTTGAAAGGCTCGAGCACCCACGCCGCCAGACTGCTGCGCTCCCGGGTCAGCAGCAGAGAGGCCGCAAACGACGACGGTACCGCCACTACAGCCACCGCATTGGTATCCAGGCGGAAGGGCAGCACGGACAGCCCCACCGTGAGGATCATCAAAATCAGGATTGCCAGGTTCACCCTCGAGACGTCGCGCGAGACGCTGAGCCCCACAAGCAGCTTCGCGCGCGCCGGACGGCGTGCGTCGGTGGTGTAGTACGCGTACACCTCACGGTTCCGCTGAAGGTCTTCTACGAACATACGTTCGACAGGCTGATTGTACAAGTCAATCACGGCCGAATGACGGATCTCAATGCTCGTGTCATCGGTCCCCACGCTGACGTGGTAGCTTCCCGGACCGCCCGGATCAAGATCTACCAATGCGACCGGGTTGACAAGCCAGTTCCATAATGATTGATCACCACCGCGCAACGGGCTCCACCGGTCCAGGAGCGTCCGCCGCTCCTCCTGCATCTTGATCAGAGCGGGCCGATACGGATCAAGCGTCACCGCCGCAAGCGCCTCCCAGCGCCGGCCGTACTCGGCAACCGTCGACAGCACCGGGACGGCCGCGGCGCCGGCGGCGCGCAACACGTGGATCCAGGCGACGAAATCGTGCAGGTACGACTCGATGCCGGCCACGTCGATGTCGCCGGGCACACGAAGATCACGACGTAGCTCCCCCGCGGCCAGCAGCAGATTGTCAGCGCTGCTCAGCAGATCGGGCGGTTCAGCCAACGCCTCGCACAAGATGACCTCGGCGGCCTCGACGATGGCGGCCCACGACCGCACCGTCGCCTCCGAGACGCCCAGCTCCGCCTCCTTGTTGAGATACTCGCATACCGCCCGCGTGCTGAGTGACACTCCGCGTCTGGGCACAAGTCCTGGATGGTTACCGCTGAATCGGCCCGGCCGGAACCGGGAGATCGCGTCGATGACGAAACGCGACGATTCCGACGGCGGATGACCAATACGCTCCGCCAGCCGGTAAATGAGATTACCCTGAGTCGTTATACTTGCCGGATAGGGCATCAGGTGGGCGTCCGAACCGCCCGGCCCGAGCAGATTGAACGCGACCAGCGCCCGTTTCGGCATCGTCGAGATCGGCAGCAACAGCGAAACCTCGTCAGGTAACCGGCCGCCGGTACGGGTGAGCAAGCCGCGCGGACCGGCGACAGCGGTCAGCAGCGGGTCCAGCGGACCCCAGTTGACCGACCGCTGCAGCAGACAGCGGTTCGCGCTCAGGACGGTGAACTGATCCACCACCCGGCGCCGGAGACCCGCGTACTCCACGGGCGGGGCCAGCAGGGTCGCGGTGATCTCGTCGATATCAGCGAGATCAATAAAAGTCGCGGTCTCACGATCGTCACGGCGGGTCCACTGTCGCCAACGCCCAGCATTGCCCTGGCCAGGGTTACCCGGTCCGGCGGGCGGCGATGTAGCCACGGCGAGTGACAATACCCGAACCGCTCAGACCGGCATGAAAGTGCCGGTCATCGTTGTGTTTCGTCAACGTCGCCGCATGGCGAGGCACTCGCGGACGCCGCGAGCGATCTCCAGGTCCTCGCGTGCCTCGACGACCAGTGTCCGGACTCGCGAACCCGTAGCGGTGATGTCGGCCTCGGCCGTGCCGGAAGCAGGCTCGGTGCCACGGTCTGCGCCCCAGGCGGTGCCCCAGGCGGTGCCGTCGTGGCCAGCGCCGGTGTGGGCCGCGTTGCGCTCGGGGTCAACAGCCACGCCGAGAAAACCGAGCCCCGCCACTGCGCCGGCACGCACCACCGCGGAACGCTCCCCCACCCCGCCGGTGAACAGCAGCGTGTCGAGCCCGCCGAGAGCCGCGGCCATCCCCGCGATCTGCGCGCGCAGGCGGTGCAGGTAGACCGCGAGAGCCAGCGAGGCGTCGGGGTCACCGGCAGCGGCGCGGTCGACGACCGTACGCATGTCCCCGGTGCCGGCAAGCGCGGACAGACCCGACCGATGGAACAGGGCGTCGGTCAGGTCATCCACGGACATGCCGGCCGATGTCTGCAGCCACAGCAGCAGGCCCGGGTCGACGGCGCCGGAACGAGTGGACATCACCAGACCGTCCAGCGGGGTAAACCCCATGGTCGTGTCGACGCAGGCACCATCGCGCACCGCGGCCAGCGACGCTCCCGATCCCAGGTGACAGGTGACCACCCGGCTGCCCCGGGCCAGCACCGCGGCCCGCTGGGACGCATAGGCGTGGGACAAGCCGTGGAAACCGTAGCGACGCACACCGAGCTGCTCGCGCCAGTACGCCGGCACCGCGTAGGTAGCCGCGGCCGGCGGCATCCGAGCGTGGAACGCGGTATCGAAGCAGGCGACCTGAACGACGTCCGGCAGTGCCGATCGCACCATGGCGAGCGTGGCCAGAGCCGCCGGCTGGTGCAGTGGTGCCAGTACGGTCAGCGCGCGCAGCTCCTCCGCCACCGGGTCGGTGACGACGACCGGATCGACGAACGCCGTGCCGCCGTGCACGATCCGGTGCCCGACCGCGCCGGGTACGCCGGACGCGCCGAGACGGGCCAGGCCACCGATGGCGGCGCGGACCCCGGCCGGCTCCGGCTGGCCCGCCCGCACGTCGAGATCAACCGATGCCAGCACGCTGTCATCAGGCCCGAGCAGCCGAAGCTTCAGGCTGGACGACCCCGCGTTGACCACCAGGATGTTCAGGAACTCCCCAGGGGCATGGTCATGCATCATCCTCCCCCGCGAGCGAGCTGACGGCGATCTCCGTTCCATCATCCAGGCTGGTCACCTGGAAGTCACCGAAAACATTCGGGGCGACCCGCTGAAGCTCACGCAGCGCGGCAATGGCCAGCGCCCGGATTTCGACGTCGGCCGCCTCGCTCGCCCGCATGGCGATGAAGTGCCGCCACGCCCGGTAGTTCCCGGTCACCACGATCCGGGTCTCGGCGGCGTTGGGCAGGACGCTGCGAGCGGCCTGTCTGGCCTGCTTGCGCCGGGACGTCGGTACCGCCACGTCGGCGAAGTGCTTCTCCAGCCCGCTGAGGAGCCTTTCGTAGGCGTCCAGGGCGGTGGCGGTGGCCTCCGTGAACAGCTCGTGCAACCGGGGATCGTCGGCGATGACGCCGGGCTCGACCACCGCGGCACCGCGCGCTGGAACATAACGCTGGGACAGCTGGCTGTAGGAGAAGTGCCGGTGCCGGACCAGCTCGTGGGTGAGGCTGCGGGAAACCCCGGTGACGTACATGGTCACCGTGGCGTGCTCCAGCACGGACAGATGTCCGACATCGAGGATGTGCCGCAGATAGCCAGCGTTCGTGGCAGTGGCCGGATTCGGCTTCGACCAGCTCTGGTAGCAGGCTCGGCCGGCGAACTCCGCCAAGGCCTGGCCACCGTCCGTATCGGTGGTCCAGTGGACGTCGGCCGGTGGGGTGAACTGCGTCTCGGCGATAACCTGCACGCGCATGCCCCTACGGTAACCCGGCGTCTTCCGCCCGAAAGAGGGAGCATCGGCACCGACCCGTGCTCTCGGTGACAGCAACGCACCGAACGGCCGGCGAGGCGGGCCGACCGTGGTAGACCAGGATGGACGGTCATCCCCCAGTCGATCGTCCCTGGCGGTCGGGGGTCTTCCGCCCCCCGTCAACCCCCGGCCGCCCATAGGCACACGGACAACGGCAAGGCCTCGCACGCGCTGGCCGGTCAGCTCTCCCGGCGGCGCAGCCTCGCCACCGCGTCGCGTTCCCGGGCGACGTCGGCCTGGCTCAGCGCCGCGTTGGTCTCCACCCGCACAGTGAGGCGACGGTCGGCCAAGCCTTCGTGCAACGCGGTCATCTCCAGAATACCGTCGAAGCCCATCCGGAAAATAATCTCGATGGGCGTGCCGGCCGGGAAACCCGGCGGAATCCCGGTGATATCCGCCTGCGCGATAATCTTCATATCCTCGACGCGGGCCGGCTCGGCACCGCCGCGCTGTTCCACCAGTTGCAGAGTGATAACATCCTGATCGTCGCGGACAGTACCGAAACCACGCCGGACCATCACGGGAAGCCGGTCATTGCGATGGACGAGGAACACCGCTGAACGTTCACCGAAACGGTCGAGCACGAGCACTCCGAAACCGCGGGATACGACGTTGACCACCTGGACCTCGACGGTGCGGCGAACCCGTTCGGCGGTGAGCCCGAAAGCCGCCGCGAGACGTCTGCAGGCGGCGGCCAGGTCCGCGGGCGCGGCGGTGTCCGATGTCGCGCCGTCAGTGAGCTGCCCCCGCGACACCAGGTCCGCGAGGACCAGCCGCTCGATGGCCTTCTTCTCCCCATAGAGAGCCGCGCCCTTGGCCACCGCGAGGTCAGGGTCACCCAGCTCGACCGGCACGCCGAGCTCCGCCCTGAGCCTGCGGGCCACCGCTGGCATCCAGGCGGAGCCCCCCGCCAGCAGCACCCGGTCGAGGCGGGTGACGCCGCGAGCCCTGGCCGCGGTCAGCACCGAGCGGGTAATAATCATAGTCCGCTCCAGCAGCCCGGCCGTCAGCCGTTCGAGATCATCCCGGGACACCACCGTCTTCAATACGCGGCCGTCGTGTTCGACCCCGACCGTCGTCTCCATCCGGTCGGTCAGGTCGCGTTTGGCCTGTTCAGCGGCCAGCAGCAGCGCCTGGGCCGCCACGGCGTCGGCCAGCGGGTCCGTGGCGTCCGGATGCGCGTCAAGGAACTGTCTGGCCAGGTAGCGGGCGAGCTGCTCGTCCCACTCGGAGCCGCCGAGCCGCTGGTCGCCGTCAATGGCAACCACCGAGATCCGACGGTCGGCAAGCTCGACGACGGTCGCGTCGAACGTCGCGCCGCCGAGGTCGTAGACGAGCGCCACCTCCTCCTGCGCCGTTGTGCCGGCGAAGGTCGCCGCCGCGTCGAAACGGGCGAAACCGTAGGCCAGCGCTGCCGCGATCGGTTCGTTGATGACGTCAACGACCGACAGGCCCGCGTACTGCCCAGCGAGCACGGTGGCCCGGCGTTCCTCGTCGCCGAAGTACGCCGGCACGGCGATGACCGCGGCGTGGACCTGCTCTCCACCGGCAAAAGCCGCCTCGCTGACGAGCGCCCGCAGGACAAGGCCGCTCACCGCGGACGCGGACCACGCCCGCCCGGACGTCACAAACCGCCAGTCGTGATCGCCCATTCGGCCTTTGACCAGCGCACAGACGTCATCGGCGCGGGCGCGGGCAAGGCGGCGGGCCGGTTCACCAGTGACGTAGTCGTCCGGTCCGACGAAGAGCACGACGCTTGGCATCGCGGTCACACCGCCGGAGAGCGCAATCACCTCAGGATCGCCTGAAGCGTTCATCCGGGCGACGCAGCTGTAGGTGGCACCAAGATCAATTCCGTAGACGACGGCCGCGCTCATCCCCGAAACGTATCGAGATCACACAGTGGACTGGATGCGTTCCAGCGCGATTGCGTGGCGCATCGCACGGCGTCCCCGACGGGTGTCGCCGGCATCGCCGTAGGCGACCGCGAGTCGATACCAGGCCTGCCAGTCCCGTGGCCGCGCCTCGACATCGGCACGGCGGCGGTTGAAGACCTCGTCGGCCGCGGTCCGGTCGATCCGGCCAGACGGACGCCGCGGCAACGGTGCCGGTGGGCCATCCGGCCAATGATCATCAAGCAGATGGCGTCCCAACCGCCCAGCCGCCCGCCCGAACTGCAGTTCCCGGACAACGACGGCCACCCCGACGACAGGCAGCAGCAGCACGCCGACGCCGAGCCCACGGGCGATCCAGCCGCTCTGGGTGAGCAACTGAACGCCTCGCCATCCGATCAGCCCAAGGTAGAAGACAACCGCCACGAGCAGAACACCGACAGTTACCCGGGCTTTCACAGTTCGAGCAGGGCCGCCAAGCCCACAGTCAGGCCGGGACGCCCTGGAGTCCGGCGCACGCCGAGCAGCACACCTGGCATGAACGAGGTCCGATCGAATGAGTCATGACGCAGGGTCAAGGTCTCCGCGACACCACCGAGCAGCACTTCCTGATGGGCGACAAGACCGGAAAGCCGAACGCTGTGCACGGGAATCCCGCTGACCCGGGTGCCGCGGGCGCCATCACGTGCCGACTCCGTGGCATCGGGGGCCGGGCTGGCCCCGGCCCGCGCCCGCGCCCGCGCGACCAGCTCCGCCGTGTGGACGGCTGTCCCGCTGGGGGCATCCAGTTTGCCGGGATGGTGCATTTCGATGATCTCCACCGACTCGAAGAACCTGGCCGCCTGGGTCGCGAAATGCATCATCAGCACGGCACCGACACCGAAGTTCGGGGCCACCAACACACCGAGGCCCGGCCTGTCCACGAGCCAGCCGCGCACCGTGTCCAACCGGTCGTTGGAAAAACCCGATGTGCCCACAACCACATGCAGGCCCGCGTCAATGCACCAACGCAGGTTCTCCATGACGGTGTCCGGCCGGGTGAAATCGACGACGACATCGGCATCGCGCAGGCTGGCGAAGTCGTCCCCACGATCTACCGCCGCCACCAGCGTGAGGTCATCAGCGGCCTCCACAGCGGCGCGAACCGTCGCGCCCATCCGGCCCCGGGCACCGAGAACACCAACCCGGAGCGGGTCGGCCGCCGGGCTACCGGCCGCCGCGGATACCGCGGTCACCGTGCGATCACGGACGTAAAATCATGGTCATCAAAGGGGCCGATCACGCCGAGAGCGAGTGGCCGGGCAAGCAGGTCGGCGGCGACGCCCCGGACGTCTTCGCGGGTCACCGCGTTCACCCGGGCAAGCACCTCGTCCACGGACAGGAGCTCACCGTGCATGAGCTCGCTCTTGCCGATCCTGCTCATCCGCGAGCCGGTGTCCTCCATGCCCAGCACCAACGAGCCTCGGCTCTGGCCCTTGGCCCGGACAAGTTCGTCGTCGGTGATTCCCGACGCCGCGATCAGCTCCAGTTGCTCGCGGCAAAGCGCGAGAACCTCGTCCGCCCGCCGTGGCGCGCACCCCGCATAGACGCCGAACAGCCCCGCGTCGGCAAAGTGGGACGCAAACGAGTAGACGGAGTAGGCAAGGCCACGCTTTTCGCGGACCTCCTGGAAGAGCCGGGAGCTCATTCCCCCGCCGAGCGCCGAGGACATGATCCCCATGGCGAACCGGCGGGGGTCCCGGCGGGACATCCCCACGGTCCCGAGGACGACATGCGCCTGCTCGGTAGGACGCTGACTGACCACGACACCGCGGGCATCGGGGTAGGCATAGGAGCCCCCGCGCACCGGGGCGGGAAGGTCTGGGCCACCCAGGCGGTCGGCGAAGGCCGCCGCGACCAGCGCGAGCGTACGCTCATGGTCGATGTTGCCAGCGATCGCGATCACCGTGTTGGACGGAGTGTACCGGGACCGGTAGTAGTCGGCGATGGTGTCGCGGCCCAGGCCCTCGATGGAGTCGATCGTGCCCAGCACCGGACGCCCGAGATCGGTGTCACCCAACACAGCCGCGGTGAAGACGTCATGGACGACGTCGCTCGGGTCATCGTCGTGCATGGCGATCTCCTCGAGGATCACGCCACGCTCCGCGGCCACGTCGTCAGCGGTTATCAGTGAGTTGCAGACCATGTCGCAGACCACGTCAACCGCGTCCGCGAGATCACCGTCGAGCACCCGTGCGTAATAGCACGTGTACTCCTTGGTCGTGAAAGCGTTCAGCTCGCCGCCGACTGCCTCGATCGCGGAACTGATTGTCAGCGCGTCCCGGGACGGCGTGCCCTTGAACAGCAGGTGCTCCAGGTAGTGAGAACAACCGGCCGTCAACGGATTCTCGTCCCGGGAGCCCACGCCGACCCAGATCCCGATGGCTACCGACCGGACCGCGGGCACCTTCTCGGTCAGCACCCGCAGCCCGCCCGGTAGCACGGCTCGCCGGACGGTGCCGGACAGCAGCTCCTCGCGAAGCGTGCCGGCCGGCACCAAACCCGCGCTGGTCGTACCCGTCTCTGTCACCGGAGGCGGTCAGGACCCGGCCGGGACGCTGTCCGCGTCCTCGACCACGGGAGAAAGGCTGATCTTGCCACGGCTGTCGATTTCAGTGATCTCAACCTGGAGCTTCTGGCCGACCTGAACCACCTCTTCCACCTTCTCCACCCGCTTTCCACCGGAAAGCTGCTTGAGCTTGCTGACATGGAGCAGCCCGTCCTTGCCCGGAGTGAGGGAGACGAACGCACCGAACGTCGTGATCTTTACGATGGTGCCGAGGTAACGCTCCCCGACCTCCGGCATCTGCGGGTTGGCAATCGCGTTGATCGCCGAACGGGCGCTCTCCGCCGACAGGCCGTCCTGCGCACCGATGTAGATCGTGCCGTCGTCCTCGACCGTGATCTCGGCGCCGCTGTCAGTCTGAATCTGATTGATCATCTTGCCCTTCGGGCCGATGATCTCACCAATCTTGTCCACCGGGATCTTGACGGAAATCACCCGGGGAGCGTGCGTGGACATCTCGTCCGGGCCGTCGATCGCTTCGGCCATGACATCGAGGATCGCCAGCCGCGCGGCCTTGGCCTGGCCCAGCGCGTCGGCAAGGACCGACGCGGGAATGCCGTCCAGCTTGGTGTCGAGCTGGAGCGCGGTGACGAACTCCCGCGTACCCGCGACCTTGAAGTCCATGTCACCGTAGGCGTCTTCGGCGCCGAGGATGTCGGTGAGCGTAACGAAGTCGTCACCTTCATGGATCAGGCCCATGGCGATCCCAGCGACGGAGGCCTTGAGCGGAACACCAGCGTTCAGTAACGACAGCGTGCTTGCGCAGACCGAGCCCATACTCGTCGACCCGTTGGAGCCCAGCGCCTCGGAAACCTGCCGGATGGCATAGGGGAACTCGTCCCGGCTCGGCAGCACCGGCAGCAGTGCCCGCTCGGCCAGCGCGCCATGGCCGATCTCGCGCCGCTTCGGCGAACCGACACGGCCGGTCTCCCCGGTGGAATAGGGCGGGAAGTTGTAGTTGTGCATGTAACGCTTTGTGCGGTCGGGGTTGAGGGTGTCGACCGTCTGCTCCATCCGCAGCATGGCCAGCGTGGTCACGCCGAGGATCTGGGTCTCGCCACGCTCGAACAAGGCTGATCCGTGGACGCGGGGAATGAAGTCGACCTCCGCCGACAGCTCGCGGATCTCGGTGACCCCACGCCCGTCGATACGGACGCCGTCAGCGATGATGCGCTGACGTACCAGCTTCTTCGTCAGCGCCCGATAGGCTGCGGCGATCTCCTTTTCGCGGCCCTCGAACTGGCCCATGACCTTCTCCGCGGCCAGTGAGCGGACCCGCTCCAGCTCCGTTTCCCGCTCCTGCTTGCCGGCGATGCGCAGAGCCGCGGCAAGCTCGTCACCGACCGCGATCGACAACGCCTCAAGGACGTCGTCGTGATAGTCGACGAACAACGGGAACTGACGGGCTGGCTTGGCCGCACGCTCGGCCAGCTCGCGCTGGGCCCGGCACAGCTCGCGGATGGCGGGCTTCGCCGCCTCCAGCCCCGCGGCCACCACGTCCTCGGTCGGTGCTGGCGCACCCGCGGCCAGCAGCGGAACCGTGTCCGGCGTGGCCTCCGCCTCGACCATCATGATCGCGACATCGGAGCCGTCCTCGAGCACGCGACCGGCCACCACCATGTCGAAGGTTGCCCGCTCCAGCTCGGCATGGGTCGGGAAGGCGATCCAGTTTCCGTCCACAAAACCGACCCGGGTGGCGCCGACGGGGCCGGAGAAGGGCAGCCCGGCGAGCGTGGTCGACGCGCTGGCCGCATTGATTGCGACCACGTCGTAGAGCGTGTCCGGGTCGAGGGCAAGAACCGTTGCCACGACCTGGATCTCGTTACGCAGCCCCTTGACGAACGACGGCCGCAGTGGCCGGTCGATCAGACGGCAGGTGAGGATAGCGTCCTCGCTCGGCCGTCCCTCCCGCCGGAAGAACGAACCGGGAATACGCCCGGCCGCGTACATCCGTTCCTCGACATCCACGGTCAGCGGGAAGAAATCAAGCTGCTCCTTGGGCTGCTTGCTGACCGTCGTCGCCGACAGCACCATGGTGTCGCCGAGATAGGCGACCGCGGCCCCAGCCGCCTGCCGGGCCAGCCGGCCCGTCTCGAACCGGATCGTCCGGGTCCCAGCCGCTCCGTTGTCGATAACCGCCTCAGTCGCGGTTGTCTGGTCCTCCACTCGAACCATTCCTCCTCTCCATCGGCCGGGTCCGCCTTGCCGAGGAGGCCGGCGCTCAGTAGAAGCCCCCGGGGGTTCGCCACACGGCGCGCCCGGACACCACCACCGAGGACCGGCGGCTCGCGCCGTCACGGACCCGGTCACACAGTGGAGGCGACATTCGCCTCCACATCCAGCTCCTACCGCCGCAGCCCGAGCCGTTCGATCAACGACCGGTAGCGGTGGATGTCGGTCTTGGCGAGATAGTTCAGCAACCGTCGCCTCCGGCCGACCAGCAGCAACAGCCCACGCCGGCTGTGGTGGTCGTGCTTGTGCACCTTCAGATGTTCCGTCAGGTCGCTGATCCGCCGGGTGAGCATCGCCACCTGTACCTCGGGCGAGCCGGTGTCACGCTCGACCGTGGCGTAATCGGACAAGATCTTCTGCTTGACGTCGCTCGGGAGCGGCACGCGAAACCTCTTCCTGTCTACGGGTGGATGCGCGCCCGGGGTCTGCCCCACCCAGGCTGACGGACACACCACACTCGTCTGGTGCCGAAGCTTACCAACCCCGCGAGCACCGCCCGCCCGGCTGAGATGCCGCCGACAAGGAGGTGATCTTACGGGTGGCAAGAACGTCCGCCGCTATCTGAGCAACCAGGTCGGTCACGGAGTCGAAGCGCAGCGTCGGACGCAACCGCTCGGCGAACTCGAAGGCAAGGTGGGCATCGTAGATGTCGTCGTCGAAATCAAGGAGATATGCCTCAACCCGCCGCTCGGTCCCATCGAAAGTCGGGTTGCTACCAATGGAGATCGCCGCGGGATAACGCTTGCCCGGCCACACCGCGTGTCCCGCGTAGACACCGTCAGCGGGAATCGCCGCATAGGCGGTTGTCGCGAGGTTGGCAGTCGGATATCCGATAGTGCGTCCACGCGCGTCACCGTGCACCACGATCCCCTCCACTCGGTGGTCCCGGCCGAGCGCGCGGGCCGCAGTGGCTACGTCGCCTTCGGCGATACAGGCCCGAATATGCGTGGAGGAGAGCACGTGGTCGTCCTCTCGCAGGAGCCGGACGCCCTCCACCGCGAAACCGTCAGCCGCACCGTCACGGCGCAGGGTCTCCAGATTTCCGGCGGCCCGGTGCCCATAGGTGAAGTTCTCCCCCACCACCACGGCACTCGGCCGCAACCGCCGCAGGAGCATGTCGTGAACGAACTCCTCCGGTGGCACCCGGCTGAACTCCGGTGTGAACGGCTGGACGCACAACGCGTCGACCCCCAGCCGCCCCAGCAGTTCCGCCTTGAAATCCGCGGTGGTCAACAACGGCGGATGGCTGCCCGGCCGGATAACCTCGGCCGGATGCGGGTCGAACGTGAGCACGGCCGCAGGCTGTCCGGCCCGGTGAGCCCGTTCCACCGCACGGCTGACGATCTGCTGATGACCGCGGTGGACACCGTCGAAGAACCCGATTGTCACAACGCCGCCGGGCCAGTCATCCGGCGTGTCTCGCACCCCGCGCCACCGCTGCACATCTGAAGCCTATCGGTGCCGTTTGCGGCTCAGGCACCGGCGAAGACCACCAGTGACCGGCAGCCGTCCGCAGCGTCGTGCGCAAGAGCGAGAACCTCGCCAGCCGGGCCGAAAACGCCGTACGTGCCAGGCAGCCCGTAAGGGGAAAGACGGCGGCCGTGAGATATCGCACGAGCGTCATCGGCATCCACCCGCCGGCAGGGAAACAGCGCGGCGACGGCATCCGGCAACGGGCGCAGTGCGCCGGCACCCTCCTCGGCCAAGGCCTCCAGAGTAAGCGCCCGCGTGAGATCGAACGGTCCCACCCGCACCCTGCGCAGGGCACATAGGTGGGCACCGCAGCCCAGCGCCGCGCCGAGATCGCGGGCGAGCGCGCGCACGTAGGTGCCGCTGGAACACCCGACAGCCACATCAAGATCACGACCGGTGCGGGCAAGCAGCTCGAACCGGCTCACCGTGACCCGCCGCGCCGCCAGGACGACCTGCTCACCCGCGCGTACCCGGGCATAAGCCCGTACCCCGTCCACCTTGACGGCGCTGACCGCGGACGGCACCTGGTCAATCGTGCCGGTGAGAGCCGCCATGGCCGCGGCGAGCTCCACCGCGTCGACCGCGACCTCACCCACCGCGACAACCTCGCCCTGCGCGTCATCGGTGGTGGTCGACTCACCGAGCCGGATGGTCGCGGTGTAGGCCTTGTCGGTCAGGGCGAGATGACCGAGCAATCGAGTCGCCCGGCCCACCCCGAGCACCAGCACACCGGTCGCCATCGGATCAAGCGTGCCGGCGTGTCCCACCCGCCGGGTGCGCAGGGCCCGCCGGGCTCGGGCCACCACATCGTGCGAGGTCAGCCCCATCGGCTTGTCCAGCACGGCCAGACCGTCCACCCCGGCGGCGGTCGCGCCAGCCATCAGCCCGGCAGTCTGGGCGCGCGGACCAGCGCGGCACGCAGGGCCTGCATGGTCTGCTCCAGCGCTTCGGTGGAGCTCAGCCCGGCCGCGAAACGGTGACCGCCGCCGCCGAGCTGGGTGCACACCGCGCCGACGTCGATGCCGCCCTTCGAACGCACCGAGACCTTCCAGGTGTCGGTGGCGTCCTGCTTGCAGACGACCGCCACCTCGGCTTCGGCGGTGGTCCGCACGATGTCGATCACACCCTCGATCTCGTCCAGCGTGAGACCCGCGCCGGTGAGGTCCGCGTACGCGCACCACGTCCACACCAGGTCGTGCTCAGGCTCCAGACTGGCCCGGCCGAGCAGCTCACCCAGTAGCCGCAGGTAGTTGAAGCGGTGCGTGTCCCAGACCGTACGAGTGATCAGATCATGCCGGATCCCGGTGCCCAGCAACCGCGCGGCCAGCCGATGGACATCCGGTGTGGTCACGCCGTACCGGAACGAACCGGTATCGGTGACCAAGCCCGTGTAGATCGCGACAGCCAGGTCATGATCGAGGTCGATCCCGAGGGCGTCAATGACCCCGGTGACCATCACGCTGGTGGAGGCGGCGTCGGGGTCGATCAGATTGATGTCCCCGAACCGTGTGTTCGAGGCGTGATGGTCGATCACAACCGTTCGCCGTGCCCTGGTCGCAACCCGGCCCAGCGCACCGAGCCTGGGCAGGCTTCCCGCGTCCAGCGTCACCACCAGGTCGGGCGTCGCCGGGACCAGGGAGGGCGGGACAAGAAGATCCTGGCCAGGCAGAAAGCTCAACGAGCGGGGCACAACGAACGGGTCGCTGTCGAACGAGACCGACGCCCTGGCCCCGAGAGTGTGCAGCGCGAGCCCCAGGGCGATCGCCGAGCCCAGGCTGTCACCATCCGGGTCAACGTGCGCGACCAGCAGGATGCTCTCCCCGCTCTGGGCCGCGGAGCGAATCGCCTCGACCGCACGCTCCCGCTGCTCACCGAGCGCATCGCCGGACATGGGCCCCGCCCGGCCCGTCCCCTCGCCCGCTGGGGGAACCGGGAGCAGAGACAGGTCGGCGAGGCTCATCGCGTCGGTCATCGCGGCGTGTCCCCCATCATTTCCTCGTCGAGCTGATCGGAACCGAACCCGTCAGCACCGGACTCATCGGCGTCCACACGCGGCTTACGGTACGGGTCGGGCTCACCAGCCGGCCGGGCACCGTCTCGGACACCCGCCAGGCTCGCGTCCCGCTCCCGCGCGGTCAGAATCAGTTCCTCAAGATGGCGGGCATCATCCGGAAGTCGATCATGAACGAAGGTCAGGGCAGGAGTAACCTTGACGCCGGTCTGCCGGCCAACCTGACTACGCAGCAGGCCCTTGGCGGACTCCAGCGCCCGCGCCGAGCCCAGCCGGTCCGCGTCATCACCGTAAACCGTGTAGAAAACGGTGGCCTCGGTCAGGTCCGGGGTGACCCGGGCATCGGTCACCGTGACCATTCCCAAGCGCGGGTCCTTCACCTGACTTTCCAGCGCAGCCGCGACCACCTCACGGATACGCACCGCGAGCCGGCGGGCCCGAGCAGGATCAGCCATGGCTTCCTCCCGTCATTCCGACCGCGCCACCGATCGCGGTCCGTCCATATCCTCGTCGGAATCCTCGTCGGAGAGGTAGCGCATCCGCGCCGAGAGCAGTTCTATCTCCGGGCGCCGCGAGAGCAGGCGTTCACACGCCTGGACGACCTCGACGCAATGGGCTCGATCCGCAGCGACCACGGCGAGCCCTATCTGCGTCCGCCGGTGCAGATCAAGATGGCCGGTCTCCGCCGCACTCACCGCATATCTGCGGCGGAGCTCGGCCACCACCGGCCGGACTATCGACCGCTTCTCCTTGAGCGACCGAACGTCGCCAAGGAGAAGGTCGAAAACTCCCGTTCCGGTCCACATCGTGCGCGTCCTCAGGAGCGAGGAACCTCCCGCTGCTCGAAGGTCTCGATCACATCGTCAATCTTGATGTCGTTGAAGGAACCGAGCCCGATACCGCACTCGTAACCCTCGCGGACCTCGGTCGCGTCATCCTTGAAGCGCTTGAGCGACTCGACCGTGAGATTGTCCGCCACGACCACGCCGTCCCGAACGAGCCGGGCCTTGGAGTTGCGGCGGATGATCCCGGAACGTACCAGGCAACCGGCGACGTTGCCGATCCGGGGAACCCGGAACACCTCGCGCACCTCGGCGGTACCGAGCTGGACTTCCTCGTAGACCGGCTTGAGCATGCCCTTGAGGGCGTTCTCGATGTCCTCGATCGCCTGGTAGATGACCGAGTAGTAGCGGACGTCGACGCGCTCGCGCTCGGCCAGTTCGCGCGCCTTGCCCTCAGCCCGGACGTTGAACCCGAGGATGACCGCGTCGGACGCGCTCGCCAGGTTGACGTCATTCTCAGTGATGGCGCCGACACCACGACCGATGATCCGCAACGAGACCTCGTCACCGACATCGATCTTGAGCAGGGAATCCTCCACGGTCTCGACCGAACCGGAGACGTCACCCTTGAGAATGAGGTTGAGCTGGGTCTTCTCACCCTCCTTCATCCGCTCCAGGATCGTCTCCAGGGTCGGGCGGCCGCGGCTCATCGCCAGTTCGGCGTTTCGCTCGCGTGCCTGGCGCCGCTCGGCGATCTGGCGGGCGACCCGGTCCTCCGGGACGACCAGGAAGTTATCGCCGGCGTCGGGGACGCTGGTGAACCCCAGGACCTGCACCGGCCGGGCCGGGCCGGCCTCGTGCACCGGGTCACCGTGTTCGTCGAGCATCGCCCGGACGCGCCCGAAGGCGTCGCCGGCAACCACCGAGTCCCCGACCCGCAGCGTCCCCCGCTGGACGAGCACGGTCGCAACCGGGCCGCGGCCTCGGTCCAGCCGGCCTTCGATCGCGACGCCCTGGGCCTCGGTACCGGTCGGGGCACGCAGGTCGAGGGCGGCGTCCGCGGTCAGGATGACCGCCTCGAGCAAACCGTCGATGTTGGTGCGGTTACGGGCGGACACGTCGACGAACATGGCGTCACCGCCGTACTCCTCGGCGACCAGGCCGTATTCGGTGAGCTGCCCGCGGACCTTGAGGGGGTCGGCGCCTTCCTTGTCAATCTTGTTGACGGCGACGACGATCGGGACGTTGGCCGCCTGGGCGTGATTGAGTGCCTCGATCGTCTGCGGCTTGACACCGTCATCCGCGGCGACGACCAACACGACGATGTCGGTCACCTGCGCACCTCGGGCACGCATGGCGGTGAACGCCTCGTGACCCGGGGTGTCGATAAAGGTGATCTTCCGCTCGTCCCCATCGACCTTCGCCCGGACCTGGTAGGCCCCGATGTGCTGGGTGATGCCGCCGGCCTCACCGGCAACCACGTCTGTCGACCGGATCGCGTCGAGCAACTTCGTCTTGCCATGGTCGACGTGGCCCATGACGGTGACAACCGGTGGACGCGCGGACAGCTCGATCTGATCGCCGTATTCGCCGCCGAAGGAGAGATCGAAGCTCTCCAGCAGCTCCTTGTCCTCGTCCTCGGGACTGACGATCTGTACGTCATAGCCGAGAGTGACGCCGAGCAGCTGCAGGGTCTCGTCCGTGCACGACTGCGTCGCGGTCACCATCTCACCGAGCTGGGTGAACACAACCTGGACGAGCGCGCCCTGATTGGCATCGATCTTGTCGGCGAAATCGGCAAGGGACGCGCCCCGAGGCAGTCGAATGGCCTGCCCGTTGCCGCGCGGAACCATGGCCCCCATGCGGGGAGCCTCCAGCCCGCTCTCCCACTCCTGCCGCTTCGCGCGCTTGGACTTGCGCTGCCGGCCAGGACGACCACGGCCGCCCGGGCCGAAGGCACCGGC
>NZ_CAKJTP010000009.1:0-2567 GCF_917627335.1 Protofrankia sp. CiT1
CTCATCGTTACTCCATCGTTCGCCGGTGGGCCGGGCGGCTTCCCCGTGCCACCCTTGGAGGGACGGGCGGCCTGCCATGGGCGACCAGGACACGTTCGGGCACCGCGACCGCTGCGCGATCGCGGGCATCGGCGCCACCGACTACTCACGCGACTCCGGGCGCAGTGATCTCACCCTGGCGACCCAGGCCGCGCTCGCCGCCCTCGACGACGCCGGGCTCTCACCCGCTGACATCGACGGCATCGTCCGCTGCGACATGGACACCGTGCTGCACAGCGACCTCGCCGACTCCCTCGGCATCGACAACCTCACGTACTGGTCCCAGGTCGGGCCGGGCGGGGTGGCCCCCTGCGCCATGGTGGGCCAGGCAGTCGGCGCCATCCTGTCCGGCCAGGCGACCGCGGTCCTGGTCTTCCGCGAGATCAACGGCCGCTCCGGGCGCCGCTTCGGCCTGTCCGCCGCCGGCGGCGCCAGGGTGGGCGGCGCGGGCGGCTACGACGAGTTCTTCGCGCCCTACGGGCTTCTCACCCCCGGTCAGATCTTCGCTCTCCTGGCCCGGCGCCACATGATCGAGTACGGTACCCGGGCGGAGGACCTCGGCCATATCGCGCTCGCCTGCCGGGCGCGGGCGAACGCTAACCCCGCGGCGCAGCTGCACGCACGCACCCTCACCATGGACGACTACCTGTCGGCCCGGATGATCTCCGATCCGCTGCGGCTGTTCGACTTCTGCCTGGAGACCGACGGGGCCTGCGCTGTCGTCGTGACCAGCGCCGCACGGGCGCGCGACTGCCGGCGGCCGCCCGTCCTCATCCGTGCCGTCGCCCAGGGCACTATCCCCGGCTCCCAGCCCGGCATCCAGTTCCCGGCCCTGATGCGGGAGTCGCTCACCGAACTGCCCGCCCGGTCGGTCGCCCGGACGCTGTACCGCCGGGCGGGCCTCGGCCCCGAGGACATCGACGTCGCCCAGATCTACGACTGTTTCACGATCACCGTGCTGCTCCAGCTGGAGGACTGGGGGTTCTGCGAGAAGGGAGAAGCGGGCCCGTTCGTCGCCGCGGGCGGCATCGACCTGGACGGCCGCATTCCGGTCAATACCGGCGGTGGCCATCTCTCGGAGGGCTACATCCACGGCATGAACCACATTCTCGAGGGGGTACGCCAGATCCGCGGCGACTCCACCTCCCAGGTGCCCGGCGCCGAGGTGTGCCTGGTCACCTCGACACCGCTGCCTCCCGGCAGCGCCCTCGTCCTGACGGCCGCCTGATGGACGGCGTGACGCCTCGGGCCGCCCGCCTGGCCCCCGTCGGTGACGACCACGACACCGGCGGCTTCTTCGAGGCCGCCCGCCGGCATGAACTGGTCATCCGCCGGTGCGATGGTTGCGACGCCGTGCTGCACCTGCCGCGGGCCTACTGCCGGCACTGTGGCGGCTGGGACGGCCGCTGGCAGCCGGTCGCCGGTACCGCGACCTTGTACTCCTGGACCGTGGTCGAGCACCAGGTGCACCCCGCCTATCCGGTGCCCTACTGCGTGGTCCTCGTACAGCTCGATGACGTCCCGGCGGCCCGGCTGGTCGGCTACCTGCCCGGCCGGCCGGCACTCACCCCGGGGCAGCCCATGCGGGTCTGGTTCGAAACGCTTGACGACGGCACCGACGAGGGCGTTGTCGTGCCGCAGTGGAAGCCGGAACAAGGAGCTGAGGATGCGGATCGGCCTGTCGGTGTACAACATGGGCGCGCGTGACCTGCTGGACCTCGCCGTCGCGGCCGATGAGACCGGCTTCGACGCACTCTGGCTGGGCGAGCACCTCGTCCTGCCGTACGACTACTCCAGCGAGCATCCGACCCACGGTCAGGCGGCGCACCAGCACCATCTCGGGCCGATCGTCGGCCCGGCCACGCGGCTGCTGGACCCGTGGTCGGCGCTGAGCGCCGCCGCCGCGCTCACGACGAGGGTGAAGCTCGCGACCGGCATCTACATCCTGCCGTTGCGTCATCCGCTTCTGACCGCCCGTGCCGCCTGCACCACGCAGGAGATCGCCGCCGGCAGGTTCATGCTCGGGGTCGGAGCCGGTTGGCTGCGCGAGGAGTTCGCCGCCCTCGGCGTGCCGTTCGGCGAACGCGGATCCCGCCTGGAGGAGAGCCTGGCGGTCCTGCGCTCCGCGTGGGGTGGGGGACCCTTCGAGCATCGGGGCACCCACTTCACGATCGACAAGGTCCAGGTGACCGCGGAGCCCGTCACCGTTCCTCTCGTCCTCGGGGGCAACACCGACCGGGCGCTGCGCCGCGCGGCCCGGGTCGGGGACGCCTGGTTCAGCTCCGGCACGCCGTCCTTCTCCGACGCGGTACGGCTGCGCGACCAGCTCGCGGCACTGTGCGAGGAGCAGGGGCGCGCGATGATTCCCTGCTACTTCCGGTTGGCGGGCCGGGATCCGGAACTGGTGCGCCGCTATGACGCCGAGGGGATCACCGATCTGGTCGTGTGGGCGGACCAGCTGTGGTGCGGGGACGGCCCGGACGCCATGCGGCAGTCCCTCGCCCAGGCCGTGGACGACTTTGGGATCT
>NZ_CAKJTP010000009.1:3193-12145 GCF_917627335.1 Protofrankia sp. CiT1
TCGGGGTCCCCAAATTTTCGCGAAGCGGAAATTTGGGGCTAGCGGGTGAGGACCGCGCAGGCGCTGACCCCTGGCGCGCCGTAGACGTGGCTGAACGCCACCGTCGGGTTTCCGGGCACCTGCCGCCCGGCCGCGGCTCCGCGCAGCTGCAGCACGTTCTCGTATACCTGGCGCAGACCCGACGCGCCGATCGGCTCGCCGTTGGCGATACAGCCGCCGTCGGTGTTGACCGGGAGACTGCCGCCGATGCCGGTCGCGCCGGTGCGCAGCAGCTTCTCCTGCTCACCGTCCACGCACAGGCCGCACTTCGGCCATGTGGCAGATCTCCGCGCCGGCCTCGGTGTCCTGGAGCTGCGCGACGTCGACGTCGCCGGGGGCCACCCCGGCCAGCTCGAACGCGGCCCGGGCCGCGTCCACGCTCGGGCTGTCCGCGCGTTCCAGCGCCAGCCACGGGCTGAACACCTCGAACGAGCCGAAGCGGCGCGTACGCAGCACCGCGGACCGCAGGTAGATCGGTGTGTCGGTGTACCTGCGGGCGCGGTCCGCCCGGCACAGCACGAGCGCGACCCCGCCTTCCCCTGGCGAGCAGAACATGTACTGCGTCAGCGGATGGCTCAGCATGGCTGACGCCAGGATCTCCTCTTCGGTGAGTGGGGTGCGCCGCCACGCGTGCGGGTTCAGCGAGCCGTTGTGATAGGCCTTGGCCGCCACTTTCGCCAGCACCGACGTGCTGATGCCGTGGGTGTGCAGGTAGCGTTGTGCCTTCATGGCGAAGAACTGGGTGGTCAGCATGAGCCCGGTCTCGCCGTACCAGCCTCCGAGGCCGACTGCGGCGGGGTCGGTGTCGAACGCGCCCCGCGGATGCTTGTCAAAGCCGATCACCATGCCGAGCTCGTACGCACCCGACCGGATGGTGCTGTCGGCACTGATCAGGGCGCTGCCACCCGTCGCGCACCCGTTGGACACGTTGATGAACGGGATACCGGTCAGCCCCAGCTCCGAGACGAGCGAGTCCGCGTCCCCCGCCGCGTGGCTGCCGCCGAAGGCGAACTGGATGTCAGTCCATTCCAGGCCCGCGTCCGCCAGCGCCGCCCGAGCCGCGCAGGCTCCCTGCGCCCGTCCGCTGACCCCTTCGTGCCGTCCGAACGGGTGGATCCCGATGCCCACGACGGCGACGTCCACGGCATACTCCTCTGCGGTTACTGGTGGCTGATTTTCACTGCGGGTCAGGCGGAGCGCACCGGGGCGAACGCGTAGGTGAGGACCTGGGTGCCGTCGTCGTCCGTCCGCAACGGCACCAGGACCAGCTCCATCGGATCCCCGATCCGCAGCCGCCGCGGGTCGTTCTCAGTCAGGCGGGCCTCGACGATGACCGCACCGGGCAGCTCCACGTATCCCACGCCGTAGGGGGTGAAGTCCGCCGGGCCGGCATAGGGGGATTTGGGACGGAAACCTTGCACGGTGAAGGACCACAGCGTGCCGCGGCGGGGAAGGACGCGGTCCGCCATGTCCATCCGGGCGCACCTCGGGCACGACCGCTGGCGGGGAAAGGTCGTCGTCCCGCAGGACCGGCAGCCGCTGGCGACGAGGCTCGGCCCGTCATCGCCTTCGACGAACAGGCCGTCGTCCACCGGCCGTGTCCTTGTCACAGGTCCGCCTCCCCGCCGTCGAGCAGCTGCCGGGTGTGTTCGCCCAGGCGCGGCGCCCGTGTCGGCGCCACGGCCGGGAAGGACGAGAACCGGTAGGGGCTCATCGGGACCGGCGCGCTGACGCCGTCGTCGAGCTCGATTGTGGCGAAGAAGGCCCTCGCCCGCAGGTGCTCGTCGTCGAGGACGTCCTCGGGGGCGTTGACCGGCCCGATCGGCAGTCCCCGCCGCTGCCCCTCGTGGTAGGCCGTGGCGGAGTCCAGCAGGAGGAACAGGCATTCGATGAGTTCCTGGATGTGCGCGAAGTTCCGCTGGCGGTGGGCCAGGCCGCGGTAGGCGGCATCGGTCAGGTCCGCGGCCACGCCGACGCTTTCCATCCAGGAGACCAGCGCATCCCAGGGCTTCTGGTCGGCGAGGATGAGCGCGAAGTACACCCACCGGTCGTCCGCGCAGCGGAACAGCGCCGGCTGGGTCGGCACGGGTTGCGCGTGCCGGCAGGTCTGGCGTCGCACGAGGACGCGTGGGTAGAACCAGTACGGGTTCGCCAGCTCCCCGCTGACGGCGAGGGACTCGTGCATGGACACGTCCACCAGCTGCCCGGCGCCGGTGCGCTGCCGGTCGAGCAGGGCCAGCAGCAGGCCGCAGTGCGCGAAGCTCGCCGCGGTGTGGTAGCCCTGGTTGCCGCCGGGCCGGATGGGCGGGATGGTGTGGTCGTCGTAGCCGCAGCTCGCCAGCGGGCCGCCAGCGGCCAGGCCGACCAGGTCGGACGTGCGGTAGTCCGCCCACGGGCCGTCCAGCCCGAACGGGGTGACCGACAGGATGACCAGCCGTGGGTATTCGGCCAACAGTCGGGAGTAGTCAAGGCCGGCCGCGGCGATCTCGCTCGGCCGCAGGGTGACGAGCAGGACATCCGCGCCGGCGAGCAGGCGGTGTAACGACGCCCGGCCCGATTCCGGTCCGTCAAGGACGACGCTGCGCTTACCGAGGTTGTAGTACCAGAATGTCAGGCTTGTGTCGGCGCTGACGACACCGCGGGCGAAGGGGCCGGCCTGGCGCGTCGGTGACCCCTGGGGTGGCTCGACCTTGACGACGTCGGCACCCAGCTCCGCGAGCAGTTTCCCGGTGTGCTCACCGGCGGGGTCACCGGCCCACTCGACGACCGTCAGCCCCGAGTAGGGGAGCGCGGGGGAGCCGGCCGCCGCGGGCGGGGAAGCGGGGGGCATGTCAGATCACACCCGCCGCGGCGAGGCCAGCCATCTCGTCGGCGGACAGGCCGAGGAGCTCGGTGAAGACGTAGGCGTTGTCCTCGCCGAGCAGGGGAGCCGACCGCCAGTTGTCCTGCTCGATATGGGAGAAGGCCACCGGCGTTCCCTCGAAGCGCGCCGGGCCGATCACCGGGTGGTCCAGCTCGAAGAAGATGCCACGATGGGCGAGCTGCGGGTCGATCTCGTTGAGGTCGCGCGCGTCCTGGACGGCACCGGCGCAGACGCCGTTGTCCTGCAGGAGCGTCATGATTTCGTGTGGCGATCGCTGCTGTGTCCATGCGCTCAGGTGGGCGTCGAGCGCGTCGGAGTGGGCAAACCGGCTCTGCTGGCTGGCGAAACGTGGGTCCGCGGCCCAGCCGGGGCTGCCGAGGACGGTCACCAGGCGCTGCCAGTCGGCGTCGTCGAAGACCGCGACGGCCACCCACCGGTCCGCACCGGCACAGGGGTACACCCCGTGCGGGGCGGCTGGCGGATGCTCCAGCCGGTTCCCCAGGGGGAAGCCCGGCCGGCGGGTCGGTCGCGCGTTCACGGTGACGTCGAGCAGGTCGGGACCGAGCAGGCAGACGCCGGCCTCCACGGCGGAGACATCGATTTCCGTGCCCTTCCCCGTCGCGTTGCGATGCAGGACCGCCATGAGCAGAGCCGCGCTGTTGCAGTAGGCGGCCTGGTTGTCCATGTAGGACAGGCCCCATCCCGAAGGCTCCCGGCCGGGCAGGCCGCTGATGAAGGACAGCCCGCTGACCGCCTGCACCACCGGCCCGTAGCTGCGGTAGGAGTGGTGCGGGCCGCTCTGGCCGAAACCGCTCATGTGGGCGTAGATGACCTCGGGGCACAGCGCCCGCAACCGTTCGTAGGTCAGGTTCCAGCGGTCCATGACGCCGGGGGCGAAATTCTCCGTCACCACACTGCTTGCCGCGATGAGCCGCTCCGCCAGCTCCCGGCCTTCGGCTGAGCGCATATTGATCGTTACGCCGAGCTTGTTGCGGTTGTAGTTGTTGAACAGCCCGCCCTTGTCCGGATCGGGATGCGGATCCTCCTCCCCGAAGGAACGGGGATCATTCTTGTAGAACGGCAGCCGACGTGGCATGTCGAGGCGGGTCCGGTCTTCGATTTTGATGACTTCGGCGCCGAAGTCCGCGAGCATGCGGGTGGCGACGGAGCCGACGCCCATCCAGCAGAAGTCGGCTATGCGGATACCGGTCAGCGGCCCGCGGCGGGCCCGGGGCCTCCGTTGCCGCGTCTGCCGCGTCGAGTCCCGCGTCGGCGACTGCTGAGTGTCCACCGTGCCGCCTCCCTGGGGTCGGATGCGCAGCCAACTGTATTTCTCATGATGAAACGCCGCAAGCCCCTGATCGCGCCATGTCCGCCCCGCTGCCGGCGGGCCGGGCCGGGGTGACTCTTGTGGCTTTTCATCATGACGAATATCGTGCCAATCCGATATGGATCGATCACGTGCCGGTGCGGCCCCACGGCCCCGCGGGTGTGCGGGCGGGGCGGACCGGGTTGGGAGGAGCCAGCAGTGACTGGTAGCCGGGAATGGCACCTGGTCCGCCGTCCCACCGGGTGGCCGACGGACGACGACGTGGCCTTGGTGGAGGTTGACGTACCCGGCCCCGGGCCGGGCGAACTCCTCGTGCGCAACACCGCGATGTCGGTGGAGCCGTATATGCGCGGCCGGATGAGCGAGGCGGTCTCCTACACCGAGCCCTACGCGCTCGGCGCGCCGATGCTGGGACACGCGGTCGGCACGGTGATCGCGTCCGGTGAGCCTGGCATCCCGGCCGGCCGGTCCGTGGTCCACCAGGCGGGATGGCGGGAGTACGCGCTGGTCCCCGCCGCGGCCGCCGAACCCGTCGACACGGACGCTTTTCCCGCCTCCACCTACCTCGGCGCCCTGGGCATCACGGGCATGACCGCCTATGTCGGGCTGTCGCACGTCGCCGCGTGCAAGCCCGGGGAAACCGTGTTCGTCTCGGCCGCGGCCGGCGCGGTGGGTGCCACCGCCGGCCAGATCGCCAAAGCCATGGGCTGCCGAGTGATCGGCAGCGCGGGCGCTGAGGCGAAGGTTCGTTTCCTCACCGAGGAGCTCGGATATGACGCGGCGTTCAACTACCGTGACTCGCCCGTGCGGGCGTCGCTCGCCGTGGCGCTGACGGAGGTGGGCGCGGACGGCCTGGACGTCTACTTCGACAACGTCGGGGGAGAGCAGCTGGAAGCCGCGATCCGGGTCATGCGCCCGTTCGGCCGCATCGCGCTCTGCGGGGCGATCTCCACCTACAACGCGACCGAACCCGTGCCCGGTCCGCGCAACCTGCTGCTGATGATCTGGCGCCGGCTGCGGATGACAGGCTTCCTCGTCAGCGATCATGCTGACCAGCACGCCGCTTTCACCGGTGACATGTCGCGCTGGCTGCGGGCGGGCGCGGTCCGCAGCGTCGAGACGGCTGTCCACGGCGGTGTCGAGGCCGCCTGGCCGGCGTTCCTGGCGATGCTGCGCGGTGACAACGTCGGGAAGATGATCGTCCATTTCGGCTCGTCCGCGGTCGGTGACGTGGATCACTGATCGCTCTTGACAAGACTAGTTCGTTATAAGGAATCTGTCCCCAGCCTCGGCCGCGGCCGTCGACGGGGGGTGGGACGCGCGGCCGGAAGCGACACACCGGAACGGGGCACCAGGCGGGTGGCCCTGCCGTGGGTACCGGGCTGCTCCGGGGCGGGGCCCGGCACAGCGGCCCAGCGTGGCCCGCTCGCACCGCGACCGGGTTTCACCATCTCAGGAGGAGAACGGATGACAATCGTGAGGACGTTCGAAGACGTCCGCGACCGCGTCAACATCAGTGACACGCTCTGCCGCTACTGCTCCACGGTCGACCAGAAGGACTTCGTCGGCTTACGCGCGGTCTTCGCCGAGGACGCCCGGATGCGTTTCTGTCTGGGCGGTACGTGGAACGAGTGGGTCGAGGGCGCCGACGCCATCGTGGCGTGGATCGACAAGATGACCGCGGACCGCGGTTTCCAGCACCACCTGCTGTCCGTCTACCACGTCGACATCGAGGGCGACCAGGCCTCGACACTTGCCTACCTCACGTCCCACCAGGTCGCCGCCGACGATCCCGACCAGGTCATGCAGATGTCCAGCCGTTACCGCAACCGACTGCGCCGGGACGGCGAGGGCTGGCTCATCACCCAGATCGAGCTCGAGGTCGGCTGGATCGAGATCCGGGCCTTCGACCAGAGCCAGGCGATCGGCTGATGCCGGCGTCCACACCGGCATCTATGGCGGGCGGCATGCCACCTGCCGGCAGCTGCCCGGTGATCAACTATGACATCATGTCCCCGCGGCCGGTGCTGACCGCCGTCCGGGAGATGGCGGAGCTGCGCGAGGCCGCCCCCGTCTGCTGGAACAGCTTCGGGACCGGTTTTTGGATGCTCACCCGTTACGAGGAGTGCCGGGAGGCGTATCAGGCCCCCGAGATCTTCGGTAGTGATTCGGTGATCGTCCTGGACCCGAACCCTGGCTACCGCTGGATTCCGACGAATGTCGCCCCGCCCGAGCACAGCCGGTACCGCCAGATCCTCAACCGGCCCTTCTCACCCCGCACGGTCGCGGGTATGGCCCCCCGGATGCGCGAACTGTGCAACCAGACCATCGACACCTTTGTCGGCAGGGGCGGCTGCGAGTTCGTGGCCGACTTCGCGGCGGTGTACCCGACCCGGGTCTTCTTGTCGATCATGGGTCTGCCCGCGGCCGACGACATGCTGTTCGTCGACTGGGTGGACACGATCTTCGACGCCTTCAGCGATCCCGCGGGCCAGGCCCGGACGATGGCGGCGATGGGCGCGATGACGGAGTACTTCGTCAGGGTGGTCGCGGACCGGCGGGCGGCCCCGCGTGATCCGGCGGCGGATTTCGTCAGCTACCTCATGACGGAACGCTACGAGGATCGGCCATTGCGCGACGACGAGATCCTGCAGATGTGCGTCGTGCTCGTCCTTGCCGGTCTGGACACCGTCAAGAGCCAGCTGAGCTACTCCTTCCACCATCTCGCGACGACACCGGAGCACCGGCGGCGGGTGGCGACCGACCCGGCCGTGGTGCCCACGGCGGTGGAGGAGTTCCTGCGGGCCTTCCCGATCATTCAGGACGGCCGCAAGGTCACCCGCGACGTGGAGTTCCACGGCTGCCCGATGAAGAAGGGGGACATGGTGCTGCTGACGCTGGGCGCGGCCATGCGCGACCCCCGGTCCTTCCCGGATCCCGAGCGGGTCGATCTCGACCGTACGGCCAACCGGCACATCTCCTTCGCGGCCGGGCCGCACCGGTGCCTCGGCTCCCATCTCGCTCGGGCCGAGATGGCCGTCGCCCTGCGGGAGTGGCACCGGCGTATCCCGGACTACCGGCTCGCCTCCGCCGAGCCGGTGCTCGAGCGCGGTGGCGCGGCCGGGCTGGTCGCGCTGCCGCTTGCCTGGGAGCGGTCATGACTGCCGAGCCGACGACCGAGGAGGAGCGCGCCGTGGAGATCATGATTGATCCCGCCCGCTGCACCGGGCACGGCCGCTGCTATTCGCTGGCTCCGGACGTGTTCGACGCCGATGACGATGGCTTCTCCCAGCCACGAGGCGTTGCCTTCGCCGTGGCCGCCGACCGGGCGCAGGCGGCGTGGTTCGGTGCCCGCTCGTGCCCGGAGGAAGCGATCACGGTCATGGCCGTCGAGCGGACCGGCGAAAGCCGCGACCTTGCTGAATTTCCTCATAAGAAATAATGTTCGTCACATCAGGGCGCTCATAGGCCGGGGCGACCGCCATGCCCTCGGTGCCCCGGCAGGTGCCCCCGAGAACGGTGAAGGGAACGGTGTCATGGCCGAGGCGTCGGTGATCGACGGCATCAGGGTGATCGACACGGATACCCATGTGATCGAACCCGCTGATCTGTGGACGTCGCGGATCTCCACGGCGAAGTGGGGTGACCTGGTCCCGCACGTCCGCTGGGACGACGACCGCCAGGAGGAGGCGTGGTACTTCGGCGACGCGCGCCTGTCGGCCACGGCGGGCGGGGCGATGGCCGGCTGGGGCGAGTTCCCGCCGAAGCACCCCCGCCGGCTCGCCGACGTCGACCCGGCGCTGTGGAACGCCCCCGACCGGCTGCGCAGAATGGACGAGTACGGGATCTGGGCCCAGGTGCTCTACCCCAACGTGGCGGGGTTTGGCACCGGGAGGTTCCTCGGGCTCAAGGACCCCGAGCTGATGCTGCGCTGCATCCAGGCGTACAACGACTACCAGACCGACTGGGCGAGCGCGGACCCGCGTCGCCTGCTGCCGATGGCGGCGCTGCCCTTCTGGGACCTGGCGGCGAGCGTGGCCGAGATCGAGCGGACGGTCGCGATGGGGCACAAAGGTGTGATCATGGCCCAGGAGACCGAGTTCTTCGGCCTGCCGCTGCTCGGTGATCCCCACTGGGACCCGATCTGGGCGACCGCCCAGGACCTCGGCGTCCCGGTCAACTTCCACATCGCCTCAGGTGACCTCTCGCTGATCGAGAAGAACGTCCCCGGTAACGGGATGCACGCGAACTACGCCTCGGTCGGGGTCTCCTTCTTCATGGGCAACGCCCGGGCCATCGCGACCGTCATCTGCGCCGGGATCTGCCACCGCTTCCCGCGGCTGAACTTCGTCTCGGTCGAGAGCGGCATCGGCTGGCTCCCGTACGCCCTGGCCGCCCTGGACTGGCAGTGGCGCAACTGCGGCGTTCCACTTGAACACCCCGAGTACGACCTGCTGCCCAGCGAGTACTTCCAGCGCCAGATCTTCGGCTGCTTCTGGTTCGAGCGGGAGACCGCCCGGCAGGCGATCGAACTCCTCGGTCCCGACAACTTCCTCTACGAGACCGACTTCCCGCACCCGACGAGCATGTCGCCTGGTCCGGCGAGCGCGGCGGTCCGACCGGACCTGTTCATCGCGGCGGCGTTCGCGGACCTGCCCGGCGATGTGTCCCACAAAATTCTGCACGACAACGCGGCCCGTATCTACCACCTGGACTGACC
>NZ_CAKJTP010000009.1:12601-32789 GCF_917627335.1 Protofrankia sp. CiT1
GGCCAGCCTGCTTTGCTGGCAAAAAATCGATGATTGTCAGCTGGATCCGCGACAGCTCGCCTTGCGGGCGACGCGAGCCGGCGTGACGGAGGTGCACGTGCCCGTTGATTTTGATCACGGCCCGGTGGTCGACGATCTCACCCGGCGTACCGCCGAATTTGTGCGGACCGTCGTCATGCCCGAGGAGGAACGCTTCGGGGGCGTTGCCGCGCGCGGCGGCGACGCGATGCGCGCACGGCTCCAGCAGGCAGCCAAGGATGCGGGGATCTTCGCCCCGCACGTACCGGCGCTGTACGGCGGGCACGGCCTGGACATGCGCGGCCGGGCGCCCGTGTTCGAGGAGGCGGGCTACTCGCTGTTCGGCCCGCTGGCGCTGAACATCGCCGCTCCCGACGAGGGCAACATGCACCTGCTCGAGGTCATCGCGACGGCCGGGCAGAAGGAGCGCTACCTGCGGCCGTTGGCAACCGGTGCGGTGCGTTCCTGCTTCGCGATGACGGAGCCCGCGCCCGGAGCGGGGTCGGATCCGACCGCGCTGACCACACGCGCGGTGAAGGACGCGGGCGGTTGGCGGATCGACGGCCGCAAGTGGTTCATCAGCGGCGCGGACGGCGCCGGATACGCGATCTGCATGGCCCGCACCTCGGGCGAGCCGGGGCAGCGCGGCGGGGCGACGATGTTCCTCGTCGACGCGGGCAACCCTGGCATGAAGATCGTCCGTCATATCGAGACCCTGGACGAAAGCCTGTACGGCGGCCATTGCGAGGTGCTGTTCGACGGCTGCATGGTAGCGCACGAGGCTGTGCTCGGCGAGGTGGACAAGGGCTTCGACTACGCCCAGGTCCGCCTCGGCCCGGCCCGGACGACCCACTGCATGCGTTGGCTGGGTATTGCCCGGCGGGCCCAGGACATCGCCGTGGCCAGGGCCGCGGACCGGCGGCTGTTCGGTTCCCGGCTGGCGGAGCTGGGCATGGCTCAGGCGATGATCGCGGATAACGAGATCGACATCGCCGCGTCCCGTGGGCTGATCATGCAGGCCTGCTGGGAGCTCGACCAGGGCCGTTCCGGAGCCCAGTCGACCGCGATCGCGAAGACCTTCACCGCCGAGGCCGTGTGGCGGGTCGTCGACCGCTCGCTGCAGATCTGCGGCTCTCTCGGTATCTCCGGGGATGTGCTGTTGTCGCGCTTCCTGCGCGAGGTGCGTCCCTTCCGCATCTATGACGGACCGTCGGAGACCCATCGCTGGGCGATCGCCCGCCGGGTGGTCCGTCGGCACCATGACAGCCGTCCAGACGCACCATGACGGCTGGTAGCGCCAACCTGTTTCCGGTTGTTGTCCGTGGGCTGCCTGGCCGGATGGTTAACACGAACGGTAACCAACTTGCGGCGAAATTCGCGGAAAATTAGGCCTTGCGGTCACAGGGCGTAGTTCGCTACCGTGGCCGGGCTCTCAGTAGCACCGGGCCGGACGCCGAGTTCTGCCCTCGGCCCGGTGTCCCCTCCTCACCATCGCCAGGGCAGAAGCGGGGGACCCAGGTCCCGCCGGGCGTCGTTGCCACTACGACGTCCTTGGGGTGAAGCCGGCCGCACATCCCGTGCGTGCCGACCGGGCTTCCCGGCCCGAACCCGACAGCTAACCTCGCAGGCGTACGGGAAGGATCATCGTTGCCTGCAGATCAGGCGTGCTCAGATCCGGCCGACACGATTATTTCCCGCCGCGGTCGTCACCGTGCGCAGCCGGTCAAGCCCAGTTTTGGCCGTCGCTCCGCGCGCGCCGTGGTTGCCGCCGCGGCTACCGGTACCGTTGCCCTGACCGCTTTGTCAGCCCCGGCGCTGGCAAACGACACCGGGGCCGACAGCCCGACCGATGCGCCCCAGGCCACCGCCGCCGTGCCGGCCTGGGCCGGTGACACCACCGCCGCGGGAGCCCCCGGGACAGCCCCCGCGGAGCCCGGTCCGGCCACGGGCGCCACGGGCGCCACGGGGGCGGAGGAACCAGCACGTGGGCTGGCGGGACAGCAGGACCAGAACAGCGCGTCAACGCAGCAGGACAGCGCGTCGCTGTCCGCCGGGAGCCTCGGCGAGAAGGTTGTCTACCTGGCATCGAAGCAGGCGGGTAAACCGTATGCGTGGGGCGCGCAGGGCCCGAACTCCTTCGACTGCTCTGGTCTTGTCCAGTACATTTACAAACAGCTCGGCCGCAGTGTGCCGCGGGTGACCGACGCCCAGTACGCGGCGTCGCGGAAGATATCGCAGGATGCCAAGCAGCCCGGCGATCTCATTTTCTTCGGTCAGCCCGGAAACATCTACCATGTGGGAATCTACGCCGGGAACGAAATGATGTGGGCCGCGCCCCACACCGGCACCGTCGTTCGGCTGCAGAAGATTTATTCCGCGAGTTATCTGGTCGGCCGCCTGGGGTGATGACCGGGCCGGACCGCCAGGCGGGTACGCGCCGATCAACGTTACTGATCCGATCAACGATACTGAGGTGAACTGGCTGCTCATGTCCAGTGGAACACTATCCAGCGGAACACACCGAAGAAGTCACCGGAAAATGCGAGGAAAAAGCCACCGGAAGCAGCCCGAACGCAACCGCGGCGCGGTGGCTGCCGCCGCCGGTGTCATCGGCGCGACGGCGGGCATGATGCTGACCGCGAGTCCGGCGAGCGCGAGCCCCGTGGCTCCGCCCAGCACGAGCGCTGTCGCTCCAGGAATTGTTTCTGACGCTGCCATCGCCGGTGCTGGCAGGAACGCGGGGCTGGCTGGCTGCGCCGGGATACCGCTGGGAACCTGGGTCGCGGTCGCACTGGCCGAGTCCGGCGGCAACCCGGACGCGCACAATTCCAGCGGCGAGGATTCCCGCGGACTATGGCAGATCAACATGCGGGCGCATGCGAGCTGGGTCGGCGGGGCGGATCTGTTCGATCCAGCCGTCAACGCACAGGCCGCCAGGCGGGTATGCGACGTGCAGGGCATCGGAGCATGGAGTACGTACACCAACGGCTCCTACCGCCGGTACCTCGGGCGGGGCGCGGCGGCTGCCGCCGCCGCCGGCGCGGGCGGTGACAGCGGCGCAAGCGCTTACCCGGCCGTTCCCAGCGGCCCTGTCAACACTTCTGCCCAGGCCGACGCGCCCGGTGTGGCAATGGCACGACCGGACGCGCCGGCTCCCCGCGTGCAGGCGGTCCGTTACACGCACCGCCTGCGTCCCGGCGTCCGTCAGATTCAGCGGCAATTGGCCGGGTACGGCTACCCGGTCGCGGTGGACGGGAATTTCGGGCCGCGCACCACCGGAACAGTAAAGGCCTACCAGCGCCGGCACGGGCTGGTGGCCGACGGCGTTGTCGGTCCGCGGACCCGCGCCGCGCTGTTCCATTCCGCCGCTTAGTGGTCGTTGAGCGCTCGTTGAGCGGTCGACAAGAGGGGACGCGGCGACGCACGGGCACCCCGGCACCCCGGTCGCCACCTCCGGCGTTATCCCTGCGCATGGGTATCACGCTGGGCATATACAGCTCGCGGCAAAGCGCGGTTTTCCGCAGAAAATCCGCAACGGAGGACATGGATATCTGTGCCCCTGTTGCCGGGCGCTCGTGATTTCCGGTTGACTCCTGGTTCGGGTGTCGTAGATTGAGAGGCTCCGGCAACAGGACTGTCCGGCTCGCGCCGCCCGGGCGGCGCCTCGCGTCGTTGTCGTCGGTCCACGCCCAATACCAGGGCGCATCCTTCCGCGGCCTCGCGATCCATCCACCCGGACGCCGCTGCCTGATCGAACGCTCTGCTGCCGGAGCCTCGCATGGCTGAAAAACGACGACTCGTGGTGGAGGCGATCGAATGGAGCAGCAGCAGGCGCAGCAAGTTGAGCAGTATCTACGGCAGAACTGGCGGGAGATCCGGTATCAGATACTTGACCAGTTCGTCCAGGTGAGCACCGCGGACCTCGAAGCCGTCTCCAGCGTCAACGACCTCGTTCGGCGGATCGCGGACAGATCGCACTATACCGAGCCGTACATCGAGGCACGCCTACGCGAACTGGTCGGTGTCACGGCGGGCACCGGCCAGGCGGCACAGGCCGGCGGCGAGGCCGGGCCAGCGGGCGCCGAAGCCGAGCAGCCGGGCGCCGAAGCCACTGGCGACGAGCAGGCCGAGCCCCTCGGCGGGTCCCGGCAGGCGTTCGGCGGGCCGGAGCAACAGGCGGATTCTGAGTGAGAACAGTCCACGGCTGATCCCGGCCAGGGCACAAGCGCCCTGTTGCCGGGCGCGCATAGCCTCCCGGCGTCGCTCGGGTGGCACGTGTGGACCAGCGCGACATCACGGGCGCGGACGGCGGCGGATGCCGCGCCCAGACCGCGATCATAGCGTCGGTGTGTGCGGACCGGATACACAGAGCACCCCCAGCGGGCCGCCGCTGGGGGTGCCTGCCGGCTTGGGGCCTATGCTCTTCTCTGATCACCATGATGGCCTGTACTGTCACAAACAGCAGCAGACATTCAGGGGGGGCTTAGTTGCTGCGAAGAGGCCATTATTGCCGCACAGTGGGTGAAACGGGCGTTGCCGGGCGAGGCCCGGCCCGATTACGGGCGTTGTTGCCCGCGGCCGGGGCGGCCGTCAGCGTCGTGGGCCTGCTCCTGACACTCGCCCTGGGGTCGTTCATCCTCCGTTGGGGGGTGCCGCCGGTATCCGCGTTTGCCCCACTGGGAGCTGCCGGTGACACCGCCTTTGCGATCCGTGTCGTTGAGCTGCCGGAGAAGGTCGACCGAAGCGTTCTGGGAAATCTGAACACCCTGCTCAAAGGCATACCGGAAACTGGCGGAGCCGTTGTGGTGCGGGTGGCCCGCGCCGCCACGCTGGCCAATGACCCCACCACGCTGACCGATCTGGACTCGATCTTCCGTCGTCGTGCGGTGCTCGCCGTTCAGGCCCTGTCGTCTCAGGCCGTGCCGCTGGCTGGGCCCGCGACAGGCGGTCCAGCGGATCTCGGGACGGCTGGCTCGCTGCTGCTGGCGATTGCCGACCACCGGTTCGCTGACTGGGACCAGGCCCGCGGCGCGCTGTCCCATAACCACGGGCTGGCGCTGTCCTGCGTGAAGGAATGTCAGGAGCAGGTGGCGGGCACCCCGGCGGAACGGACCGCGGGCATGTACACGACCAGCGGTGATTCCTTTTTCCTGGCTGTCGTCCTTGGGCGGGCGGCACAGGTGGAGACGCTGGGTAGCCTGGCCGATCCGGCTCAGCCGTCCGCCAGCCCTTCCCCGACGGCGCAATCACCCGTGACCCCGCCGGGGTCCCCGCCGGCTCAGCCCCATTCGGTACTGTCATCGATACTGTCGACGCTGGCCTATGTGCTGGTTGCGGGCGTGATGCTCGTGCTTGGCTTCGCCATCGGCCGCCGGCGCGGGGACCATGCCGGGGAGGAGCCCGCCAGTGACGCGGACAGCATGGACGGGGGGCGGGCCCAATCACGGCCAGTGTCACCTGTCGCGCCGCCAAACATAGCCGTCAGCCAGCTCGGCACGGTGCATTCCGCTTTTGGCCCGCAGGGTTATGTCGCGGTCGACGGGGGGCTCTACCGGGCCCGATGGATGGGGGGTCCCGACGCGCCTCGGCCCCGCGTCGGCAGCCAGGTGGTGTTGAGGACGCACGAGGTGGATGGGTTGCAGGCGTGGCCGGCGCAAGGCCGCTCCGGGCCTCGTCCATAGCGTGCGCTGAGACATCCGGCGCGGTTCGGAGCCCATGATCGTGTTTTTTCGGCCTACTGGAACTGGGAACGGGGACAGATCACACCATGGCACCTCGTAACAGCCCCGACCGGGCAACGGACCGCCGTCAGCCACGGGACGTTATTGGGAACATCCCCATTCCCCGGCCCAGTCATCGCGTGCTCGTGGTCCTCTGCATGGACACCTCCTATTCCATGCGCGGCGAGGCGATCGACAAGCTCAACGACGCGCTCGCCAGCTGGGCGCGAAGCATGCACGCGGGCGAGAAGATGGCGGCGACCACCGAGTTCGCGCTCATAACGTTTGGCGCCGGGGGAGTGCGCAAGTGGCGTGGGGACGAGAGTTTCGATCCGCGCAGCGACCGGACTCCGTTCGTCCCGGCCCATAGTTTTCGGCCACCGAAGCTGAGCGCTGACGGCGTGACACCGCTGGTCGAGGCGATTCGGCTCAGTATCTCGGTTATCGAAGCACGTAAGCGGCAGCTGGCCCAGGAAAAGGTGACCTGGAAGCGGCCGCTCGTCTGGCTTGTCACCGATGGCAGGCCGACCGACGAGGAGGGGAAGCCGGCGTCGGACTGGCACCCGCTGGCAGGAGAGATTCGCGGCCTGGAGGCTGCTCAGAAGCTTGCCCTCTTCGCGATCGGCATCCCACCCATCGACGATCTGGGCCAGGAAACCCTGCGCGCGTTCGCGCCGGAACGAAACATGGTATACGGCCGGTTCGATTTCAGTGACATCCTGCTGCAACTGGACCGCAGCGTGGAGGATCCCAACTACAAGCTGCGCGGTTACCAGCCGAGGCAGGCGTGACCTCCGGCCGGCAGCCCGCCCGGCAGCCCGCGCCCACGGGAAGAAGCGCGGGCGGCGTCCGGCCCTACCGTTGGCGTATCCGGGGGGCCAGCGTCCAGGGCTATTCACACGTGCGGGAAGGGAAATGGTGCGAGGATTCGTTCGCGCACCTTTCACTGTACGAGCGGGGATCCCTGCCCGACGTCCACGTGCTGGCGGTGGCCGACGGCGCCGGATCCGCCCCGCGGTCAGCCGAGGGATCCCGGCTCGCGGTCGCGATGGCCACCCGGCTGGTGCGCGACCGGATCCACCCCAGCGGCCGGCCCGCGACCGCGCCTGACCTGCGCCAGCTGTTGGCAGCCGCGCATGAGGAAATCGTCACGGAGTTTCGTCGAGTTGTCACCGCGGTCGCCGGGCGGGAGCACATCGGCGAGTTCGCGACGACACTGACGGTTGTCGTGCTTGCCTATCCCCTGATCGGTTATCTGAGCATCGGAGACGGCTTCATCGTCGTCCGCACCGGTGAGGGGGGACAGACCAACCTGCATCTGCTCGACGCCGGGAGCGCTGACCCCGAGCACGCCAGCCAGACGGTCTTCCTGACCTCGGACACGAGCCGGGCTGCCCGGGTGAACGCGGTCTACGACCCGTGGATCACCGGTGTGTTCATGTCGACCGACGGTCTGATCCCCGTCACGCTGCGACGTGACCCGGAGGGCCGGCTGGCGGTGGCTACCGAGCCGGTGATCGACACCGTGCTCGGATTACTCGACGATGATCATTTTGATGCCTCCGGGCTCGTCCAGCTGCTGCTGCGGGAGGCGGTCACGGAAGTGACCCAGGACGACACGACGCTGCTGGTGGCGGTCCTGTGTCGGTGACCGAGATTTTTGTGGACGGACGCAGGCTGACCTGTTCCACTGTCCTCGGCAGCGGAACCGAGTCGATTGTCTACGCCGTGGATGCTGATTCCCGGCAGGCCGTGAAGATCTACCGGGAGCCCGACGCCGAGCGCGGCCGCCGGCTTGAGCACATGCTCCGGGCTTTCACCGCGTCGCAGTTCGTCGAGCCTGGATCCGGCCATCCGGGACTGGTATGGCCGCAGGAACTGGCCCGCGATTCCGCCGGGGCGGTGCTCGGGTACGTCATGCGCCGTTCCAACGATCATCCGCTGAGCACGCTCCTGGAGCACCTCACCCGCCTGACAGTATTCCCGGACAAGGACTGGAGATTCCTGCTGGGGGTGGCCAGCAACCTGGCTCAGCTGGTCGCGATCCTGCATGACCAGGAGATTGTCGTGGGTGATCTCGCGCCATCCAACATCCATGTCCGGGCGGACGGCCTGATCAGCTTTCTTGACTGTGACTCGCTGCAGTTCTCCCATGCCGGCGAGGTGTTCTCATGCCATACCGTTACCCCGGAATACGCCGCACCTGAACTGCTGCCCGAGCTGGCGGGGCCCAAGAGCGTCGCAACGGACAGGTTTACCCTCGCCGTGCTGGTGTGCCAGCTGCTGCTGTGCGGGGACCATCCGTTTCACGGTATTCCGGCTCGGCCGCTGGATGTCGACCCGTCGCCGGAGACGAACATCCAGTACGGCATCACCGTCCTGACGGCGCCGAGCGAGGTCGAGGTTCCGGCCGAGGCGATTGCGCCCAGCGTGCTCCCGCCGCGGGTCGCGGAGCTGGCCAGGCAGGCGTTCGGGGCCGGCCACGCCGTGGCCGGGACGCGCCCCGCCGCGCAGGAATGGGCCGAAGCGCTCGATCTCGCCTGGGCTGATGTGAAAAGCTGTGACGCCCGGCCGGAGCACACCTACAGCGGGCATCTGGCGGAATGCCCGTGGTGCGGGCGGGCCGAAGCGGGCCAGTTCGACCCCTTTCCGCTGTTGACGGACAGCGTTGTGGACGCGTCCGGTACGTCCAGGACGAAGGCCGCCAATGTTTTTCTCGTGGTCGGGGCTCTGCTGATCGCCGTGCTGGTAATCCTGCTCCTCGCGGCCCGATAGCGGCCCGCCTGATGGCAGTCCACTCGATAGCGGCTGTTCGACGGCATTTGGCCGACAGCGCGCCGGCGGGCCGGTGGGCGCGTTCCGATGAGATCGGCAGAAGGAAGTAGCTGTGTACGGTCGAACCACCTTGATTCCCTTCTACCTCGTGGTGGATGTCTCGCAGTCGATGGACGGGCCGCGCCTGGACACGGCGAACCTCATTCTGCGGCGGATCGGGGAGGCGCTGGCGCACGATCCGGTCGCCGCGGCGCGGGTCCGGGTTGGTGTGATTGATTTTGCCGGTGGCAGCCGCACGGTACTTCCGCTCTGCGACCTGCTCGACACGGCGACGCTCCCGCGCCTGGCATGCCGTGATGACGGCACCCGGTATGCGCCCGCGTTCAACCTGCTGCGAGCCACCGTCGACCGCGACCGCCGTCAGCTGGAGGCCGACGGTTTTGCCGTGGGCCGGCCCGGGGTGTTCTTCCTCAGCGACGGCGAGCCCTTCGACGATCCCCCCGGCGCCTGGGAGGCGGCATTTGCGGCGCTGCTCAGGGAGTGCCAGAGCACACCGAACGTCATTCCCTGTGCCGTCGCCGACTCGAATCCAGAAATCATGCGGGCGCTGGCTCATCCGGCACCGACGGTGCCGTTGTTCATACAGAGCCGGTCAGCCAGTCCGGAAAGCGCGATAAAGAACCTGACTGAGATCATCGTACGGAGCGTCGTGGCTTCGGGCCACCAGGAGATGGTTGTGATTGATGAGACGGACGTCCATGCCCTTGACACGGTTATCGTCGATCCACCCGAGTCCTGGATCGATCCGGACAGCCGGTACTGAGCGGGCGGCATGAGATGGCAGGATGCCGCTGTCGCGCGGCAACAACTCGGCCGGGTCGAGCCACTGGGCCGCGGCGGCCAGGCGCGCATTTACCGGCTGCCCGATTTTGATCTCCCTGGGGTGGCTGTGCCACTCGTCTACAAGGAATATCATTCCGCCCTGGGGCGGGTGCCGCCCCAGGGCATGGCCAACATCATCGCATTGCGGCTGGCTTTGCCGGCGGAACAGCGTCTGTGGTTTGACACGCATCTGACCTGGCCGCTTCGCATCGTCGTCGACAACGGTGATGTCCCCGCCCGGGCGAGGGTGGCCGGGGTTGTGATGCGGCTCATACCCGATGCGTTCTTCCAGCTGTTCCCGACACCGGCGGGGCGGCCGGAGCGCCAGCCGAACGAGGCGCGATCGCTGTTCGTCGACCCCGCCCGGCTACGATCTATCGGCCTGCCGCTCCCGAGCCGCGCGCAGCGCTGGTGGCTGTGTCTGCGGCTGGCTTATCTCGTGGCGTTTCTGCACAATCAGGGCATTGTTTTCGGTGATATCTCCGCCCGTAACGTCCTGTACCGCCTGTGGCCGACTCCGGACGTGCTTCTGGTGGACTGTGACGCGGTGCGAAAGGTCGGCAACGCGCCGGTCGTCGATCAGGGGCACACGCCGGACTTCTTTCCCCCCGCGGCGCATGAGCCCCAGTCGATCAGTTCCGATCTGTTCAAGCTCGGCCTGTTCATCGTCCGTGCCCTCGTGCCCGGCCGAATGGTCACCGCCGATGACGCCGTGGCCGCCGCCGGCGGTGTGCTGGACCGGACCGGCGTCGACCTGCTGCGGGCCAGCGTCTCCGGCGACCCGCAAGCCCGTCCCGCCGCGCTTGTCTGGTACCGGTACCTGCGATCCGGCGCGGGCTCGCATCCCACGACAGCGCCACTTGAGGACTGACTCGCCCGGCATGGGTGTGGCTCATTTTAGTCAACGGTGTTGACGGCGTTGGGCGTGCTATTTGATCTTTATTCTGACCGGCCGGCAGTGATATACCCATCATCCTGGGAGATCGAACGCCGTACCTGGAGCATGCCTTGTCCCACGATGCGAGAGGATCGCCGTATGGATGTTGGAGATCGGGTTGGGGATCTGTCGGGGACCGACGAGACAGGTGCGGTGCTGCGCCTGGCGGACCTGCTGGCCAAGGGCCGGTTGGTCGTCTTTTTCTATCCGGCGGCGATGAGCTACGGCTGTACCAGGGAAAGCTGCCATTTTCGCGATCTGGCGGACGAGTTCGCCGCGTTGGGCGCCGCTGTCATCGGGATCAGTGCCGACGATGTCACCCGGCAGGCCGCGTTCAGCGCGAAGCATTCTCTCGGTTTCCCGCTGGTCGCCGACACCAGCCGCGCACTTGCGCGGGCATTCGGTGTCCAGCGCAGGGCAGGGCCGAACAAGCGCGTCACCTTCGTCCTGCGGGCGGACGGCACGGTGCTTGCGCGCATCGGCTCCGAGCTGTCCATGAACCGGCATGCCGATGCCGCTCTGGATGCGCTGCGTGCCGACACCGCGTAGCTTTCAAGCTGCGGGCTCAGCGGTGGCGGTACGGGCGCTGGTGGCGGCTGTGGTGCGTAGGTTCAGTTCCCGCATGAAGAAGGAGAGCACGAAGGCGGCAAGCCCGATCGGGACCGTCCAGAGGTAGGCGTGGTCCATGCCATGGGTGAACGTGACGAGCGGTCCCGCATGGGGACCGTAGCGTTCGATGTCGCCGGCCACGTGCGAGCGCTGGTAGGCGATGATGATCGCGCCGAGGCTGGAGGCGCCCACCGCGCCGCCGAGCGTCCGCAGAAACGTAACGGCTGAGGTGGCGGTGCCGAGGTCCGCGATGTCGACACTGTTCTGCGTCGCCAGGACGGTGTTCTGGATGAACAGGCCCAGGCCGAAGCCGACGACGAACAGCATCGCGGACAGGAGCCAGCCGTTGGTGCCGACGCGGATGAGCGTGAGTAGGGCCATGCCCGCCGTCATGACCCCGGTGCCGGCGATGATGAAGATCTTGTAACGGCCCAGCTTGGTGACCAGCCGCCCGGAACCGACCGAGGTGATGAGCATCCCGGCGAGCAGCGGCAGTAGCCGCAGGCCCGACAGGGTGGGGCTGCTGCCGCGCACCAGCTGCAGGTACTGCGGCATGAAGATGATCGCGCCGAACATGATCGCGCCGGTGATGAGGGACAGCGTGCTGGTCACGCGGAAAACCGCGTTGCCGAACAGCCGCGGCGGCAGTATCGGCTCAGCGGCCCGCTTCTCCCAACCGGCGAACCCGACGATGAGGGCAAGCCCGGCGATGGCCACGATGAAGATTGTTTGTGTTATCCGAGCCTGTTGGCCGGCATCCTGCACGGCGATGAGAAACAGCGATACTCCGCCGACGAGCAGGAGGGCGCCGAAAATGTCCAGGCGGGCCGTGCGCCGCGCATAGTCGATTGTCAGCACTCTGCGTATGACGATGAGCGCAACGATGCCGACGGGGATGTTGACGTAGAACACCCACCGCCAGGAGGCCTGGTCGACGAGGAAGCCGCCGATCAGCGGGCCGAGGATGCTGGAGGCGGCGAACATCGCTCCGAAATAACCCTGGTAGCGGCCTCGCTCGCGGGGGGAGATGACGTCGCCGACGATGGCGAGCGCCAGTGAGATCAGACCGCCGGCCCCCAGGCCCTGTACGCCTCGGAAGATGATTAGCTGGATCATGCTCTGGCTGAGCCCGGCCAGCGCTGATCCCAGCAGGAAGATGACGATGGCGATCTGAAAGATTTTTTTTCTGCCGTAAAGATCGCCCAGCTTGCCGTAGAGCGGAGTGCTCGCCGTCGAGGTCAGCAGGTAGGAGGTCACCACCCAGCTGTAGAGGTCGGGGCGGTGGAAGTCCTCGCTGATCCGGGTCAGCGCCGTGGAGATGATTGTCTGGTCGAGGACCGCGAGCAGCATGCCGAGCATCAGCCCGGACATGATGGTCATGATCTGCCGGTGCGAGTACGCGGCGACGGCCTCGTCCGGTCCCGGGGCGGATTGCGGGGACGGCGTCTCGATGGTGGTGGCAGTCAAGGAATGCTGACCTCCCGGTAGAGGTGAGACGCCTGCGGGCGTCGCGCGGGCGATGCCTCGTGAGTATCTGTCATCCAGGCGATGAGGCGACCGCGGTGCGTGAAAAATTTGTTGCTGTATACAACTTTACCATAGGGGGCGCCGCTGAGGGTTTCTTGATCAAAAGTGTCTTTGATCAAATTCTGGTGATCGGCCCCGGTGGCGCGGGCCGCGTTGATATGATCATCATGGTGTTTCGGTAACGGATGAGTAACGGAGAGCGGTTCTAGTGGCACCCGCCTGACCGTCGGCTCACCCGTCCAGCACCACCCGTCCAGCACCGCTGGTCCGGCCGGAATCCACCCATCGGTGCACATGGAGGCTTGTCATGGTCGCGACCACCCACCACACGACGCTCATCATCGGCGGTGGCAGCGCCGGGGTTTCCGTGGCGGCTCGACTACGGCGTGCCGGTATCACCGACGTCGGTCTTGTCGAGCCAGCCGACACCCACTGCTACCAGCCACTGTGGACGCTCGTCGGGGGTGGGTGCGCGCCCCTCGCGAGCAGCGTCCGCCCCCAGGCCTGCGTCATGCCCGCTGGCGTCGCATGGGTCCGGGACCGCGCCGAGACGATCGACACCGACAACCAGGTCGTGACCACTGCTGGCGGTACCCGGATCGGCTATGAATATCTTGTCGTCTGCCCGGGAATCCAGCTCGACTGGACGGCGATCCCCGGCATGGGGGAGGCGGTCACCACCCCGTGGGTGTCAAGCAACTACACCTATGAGCTCGCGCCGAAGACCTGGGAGATAATCCGCTCACTGCGTTCGGGCACCGCTGTGTTCACCATGCCCGCCGGGCCGATCAAGTGCGGCGGCGCGCCCCAGAAGATCGCTTATCTGGCCTGTGACTACTGGCGTCAGCAGGGTGTTCTCGACGACATCCGGGTCGTGCTCGTGCTGCCCACCCCCAGCCTGTTTGGTATCCGGGAGTTCGCGGACGTGTTGGCGAAGGTCGCGGCCCGCTATCGCATCGAGGTCCGGGTCAGCAGCGAGCTCATCGAGGTCGACCCGGATGCGCGCCGTGCTGTCGTCATCGACCGTGTCACTGGCGCCACCGACGACATCGGTTACGACCTGATGCACCTCGTCCCGCCGCAGAGCGCGCCAGACTGGATCAAGAAAAGCCCGTTGGCGGACCCGACTGATCCAGCTGGGTACGTCTGCGTGGACAAGCACACACTGCAACACACGCGTTACCCCAACGTGTTTTCCCTCGGGGACTCCAGCGGCTCGCCGAACGCCAAGACCGGAGCCGCGGTCCGCAAGCAGGCTCCTGTCGTGGTCGCGAACCTCCTGTCGGTCATGACCGGTCAGCCGGCCGCGCGACAGTATGACGGTTATGCTTCGTGTCCGCTGACCACCGCGCGGAACAAGATGCTGCTCGCGGAGTTCGACTACAGCATGCGGCCCCATCCGACCTTCCCGCCGCGCCTGGTCAACGCGCAGAAGGAACGTCGCGACATGTGGTACCTCAAGCGCTATGGCCTGCCGCTGATGTACTGGAACCTGCTGCTCAAAGGCCTCGCCTGAGAGCGTGTGTGAGATCGGGCTCTCGATCAGTGAGCCGGAATGACGATCGCACACGCGCTCTGAGAGCCTGCCTGCCTGACGACCCGCGCGGCTGGGCTCCCGTGAGGACCCCCGCCAGCCTGACCTGGCCAGGGATCCCCACGGGGGGTCGACTCTGTCGGGACTAGACCAGATCATCCCCGGGTGCGATGCCCGCAAGGAGCGCGCGGACCTCGGCTTCCTGATAGCGGCGGTGGCCGCCGAGGGTACGGATCGAGGTCAGTTTCCCAGCTTTGGCCCACCGGGTCACCGTCTTGGGGTCCACTCGGAACATGGTGGCCACCTCGGCAGGTGTCAGCAGCGGAGCGGATTGTGGTGTTCGTGTCGTTGCCACACAGCCTCCCATCACAGAACGTCGATGTGTAATATACACACGGTTCTTCCTTCGAGGGCAATTCGGGCATGGCACGTCGGGGTCATGTGGTGACTAGTCCGGGCGCGTCCACGGTGGGAAAACTACTCTCGGTAATTATTCGGTGGGATCAGCCGGGGGTATGCCTACCAAAGGTCACCATGCCGCTTCTTTTGGTCAGGCAAGGGGTCGTGAGGCCGGGCGTCCGGTAGCCGGTACTTTAGTGATGCCGGCGGTACCTTCCAGGTACTTCGGGCCGTCGGTGCGGGCCCGCCCGGATTCGGCTTTTATGGACTTTTCGTTTTTCGACCGGTCACCATGGGCACGGGTCAGCGCACTGGATGGGAGATAGATGGGCAGCGTGTCCGTAACGGGAGGCTCGATGGGTCGCGACGAGCGGCGACGGACTCGGACCGTGACGACCGGTGCCACGCTCGGTCTGCTGTTCCTGCTCGGTGGATGCGGCGGCTCCACGCCTGCCGTGCCCCCGCCGTCGGTGTCAGCGGCTGGCGCCTCCTCCGTCGCGGCCCTGCCCGCCGATCTGCCGACCGATCTGCCCACCGATCTTGATGTGGCCCGGCCGGCGGTCCCGACGGCGACGGCAAGCGCGGCGGCCAGCGCGAAGACGGGGCTCGCCGCGCTGCAGGGAACAGCCGTCCCCAAGCACTTCCCGTTTCCCAAGGGCGCGACGCCGACGGTCCTTGCCTCCGAGGGCACCGGAGTGACCCTCGCGTTGAGCGGTGTGACCGGGGACGCGGCGATCCGGTACTACCGGCAGGCGATGCCCGCCGCCGGCTATACCTTCCAGCAGCAGATCAAGTCCGACAGCTCGATGGAACTGATCTTCACGGGATACAATCAGAACGTCAGGATCTCCTCGGACGCTGCCGCCGGTGCCCAGAGCGTCACGCTGGTCTTCGGCCCGCAGTAGCGTCGCCGAGACCCGCGGTCAGCCAAGGCGTGAGCCGCACAGCGGCGTGGGCGGGACGGGCTGGAAGCGGCTGCCGTCCGGGCTGACCTGTAGAAACGTGTAGCAACGGTTGAGCTGACCGAAGCCGGTGGCGAAGTCCACCGGAGCGGGCAGCAAGCCGTGCGCGTTGTAGTCGTGCACCCCCCGCAGCGCGGTGATGAAGCGCTGGCGGGTCGGGCAGTACCCGGCGTCGGCGAGCCCGCGCAGGAACATGTCGGCCGAGATCCAGCCGGAGAGCGCGGCCTGTTGATTCGGTGGCTGCAGTTGCGGCGCGTAAGAGGGCACGGCTCGGAGGAATTCCTGATGCGCGGGTGTGCCGGTTTCAAAGGGGGTGTAGTCGACGAAGATGTAGACACCGGCGAGGGCGTCGCCGAAGGTGCGCAGAATGTTCTGGTCGTAGCCGGTTGGTGAGAGAATGATCCGTAATCCGGCCCGGGCGGCCCGGGCGGCCGCGACGACCTGGCCGAAGGAGATGGCGGTCACGGCCCCGACGAGGACGTCCGCTCCGCTGGCCTTGATACGTCGACCGACGTCGGCGGCATCGATGGGGCCTGTCACGTCGAGGTTGCCGACGACTCGGACACCCGCTGACCGCAGGCTCGCGGTCAGTTCGTCGGCGAAGCTGAGCGACGTGGCGGAGAAGGCCGCCTGCGCCACGACGGCGCTGTGGCCGCCATGCGCGGCGACAAAGTCACCCCAGGTTGTGATGGACGCGTTGTTGGCGATCAGGTTGGAGTAGCTGAACATGTTGTCGTAAATTGTCCATGCTGTTTCCAGGGATGTACCGGTGACCGGTATCCCGCGGTCGTGCAGAAATGCGGCTGAACCGCTCGCCACCGAGGTCGATTCGATGATTCCGAAGACGTCGTCGGTGTCGACCAGGGCACGGGCCGCGGCAAGGTTGGCAGCGGTTTGTGATTCGTCGTCGCGCCAGGTGTACGTTATCTTTCGGCCATTTATGCCACCAGCGCTGTTCACGACGCCCAGGCGGGCGTCAACACCCGCGCGGAAAGGGAGGAAGAGCGACGCCACGTTTCCGGTATCGGGATACAGTAGTCCCAGCTTGATCTGGTCCCTGGTTACTCCGGGTTCCCGGCAGTCAACGGCCGCGGCTGGTCCGGTCGATGCGTTCCGGGCGTCGCAGGCGAGGAGCATGACCGTGATTCCGATGCACAGGCCGGCCATGGCTATGGCCGGCCGCCCGTATCCACGGCGTGCGGGCGGCCTTCTATCACGTGATCCCGCAGCAATTCGTCGCACCCCACCAAACTAGGCGGTCACCGGCGCCAGCCGTGGTAATTAACACGACTGGCATCCTTCGTGCTCCGTCGCCTTATGATCGTCCGTTCGCGTGCCCGGCCGTATGGGGCGGCTGCCTCACCCGAAGTTGCACCGACCGCCGCCGCGACCGAAGCCGGGCTGGGCGACGTCGAAGTCCACCCGGTTGTTCGCACCGGTGATGCGCTGGAGATCATAGATGCACTGGTGGCCGGTGGCGGTGTCGTCAACGGTGACGCGCTGCGCCCCGGCGTACATCGCTCCGGTGGTCCAGCCGGGGGCACCAGAGCTGTAGGTGACCGCGAATGAGGAGATCGGGTATCCCGCGGACGAACGGGCGTCGCCGCCGAAGACCGTGAACCTGATCTCGTTCTTGGCGGGTGTGGCCCCGCCCCTGGTCACGTTTCCGGTGATCTGGGCGGTGCCCGGGTCCGCCAGGGTGGCGAGCCTGATGGTCCCCACGTAGGCGGAGTAGGTCCAGCCGTTCGCCCGGTGGTTGAACCGGTCGACGTAGAAACGGGAGTGCACGTACTCCTGGTCACGGGTGACGTCAGGGTAGAACTCCAGCGAGAGCCCGGCCGTGCGCGCCCCCCAGCCCGTCCGCAGCGAACCGCCGTTGACCAGGTCGGGCTGTGTGTCGGGCATGAAGTAGCCGTGCGGGAAGAGGATTCCGTTGCCGGCCGCGAAACGCGTGTAGGTGGCGTAGCTCCCGCGCACCTCGCAGGCATTCACAAAGGTGTCACCGGTACCGGTCTGAGGGTTGAAGTTCTGGCACGGTAGATATGGCTGGGCGGTTGAGCCGAGGACGAGGTCCGCGCCCACCGCACCCGAGATCGTAGCCGGCCGTCCGTTGCGGTCGGTGAAACCACTGAACGGAATGGCGACACCCAGGCCGCGAGAGGTGTCGCCACCGTACTGAGTGGAGTCGGCCGCTTGCGCCGGGGTGGATTGACCAAGCAGGATTACCGTTATCATCGATGTCAGCATGAGTGCCGCGACGCGGCGGCCCCTGGCTGCGCCGGTCACGCCGGCTGCTGTTCGACCGGACGCCGGGAAAAATGCCCGCCGGCTGACCGGCTGGCGTGTGCGTGTCATTCTCCGCCTTGTCCCTGGGTCGCGATACCGGGCCTGCCGGTGGCGGGCCCGAAGTCCGTCGGTGAGATTAGGGCGGGGTTGCAAAATCCGTATTCCGGGCTGATGAACAACAGGTACGCACTGGCCTGATGTGACAGGAAAAACAGGCATCTTTGTTTACTCGGGGTATTTCTGTCTGGTTCCGCACGCGAGTATCCCCGGGAGGGCGTGCCGCGGGCTGCCCGAGGGTGCTGGGAGGACAGCCTGGCCTGGCGGCCTTGTACTACGTTAGTCAACGCTGTTGACGATGCTTCGTGCTAAAAATGATCTTGCAACACACTGGCAAACTAACCCCATGGTAAGCAACAACCCAACCGTCAATGACACAACAACACCCACATCCGTCGCATCTGATCACCTTTCGCTACCTGACGTAACCGCGCAGGACGAGGTTGTGGAGATCTGCCGGGACCTGCTGCGGATCGACTCGGTGAACCGGGGGAGCGGTGACGGCAACGAGCGGGCCATCGCCGAGTATGTTGCCGCCAAGCTCACCGAGGTCGGCCTTGATGCGACCGTGCTGGAATCCGAGCCGGGCCGTGCCAGCGTCATCGCCAGGGTCGAAGGGGCTGACCCGAGCCGGGCGCCGCTGCTCATCCACGGTCATCTCGACGTGGTACCGGCGGATCCGGCGGACTGGCGGGTGCATCCCTTCGCGGGCGAGATCCTCGACGGCTGCCTGTGGGGCCGGGGCGCCGTCGACATGAAGGACATGGACGCAATGACCCTCGCGGTCATTCGTGATCTTGTCCGGTCCGGCCGCCGCCCACCGCGTGACCTGGTTCTCGCCTTTGTGGCCGACGAGGAGGCTGGCGGAGTCCTGGGCGCCCGTTGGCTGGTCGACAATCATCCGCACCTGTTCGCGGACTGCACCGAGGCCATCAGCGAGGTCGGTGGCTTCTCCTACACGATCTCCGACGACCTGCGCCTTTACCCCATCGAAACGGCCCAGAAGGGCATCGCCTGGATGAAGCTCACCGTTGCCGGCCGGGCCGGGCACGGATCAATGATCAACGATGACAACGCGGTCACCGCGCTGTGCGAGGCGATCGTGCGGCTGGGCCGCCACCGGTTCCCGATCGTCTTGACCCCGACCGTCCGGATGTTCCTCGACTCCGTCGGCGACGCACTCGGCATCGACGTACACGCCGAGGACCTGGAGACCACAATCGCCAAACTGGGGCCGATCGCCCGGATGATCGGAGCCACGATCCGCAACACGGTGAACCCGACGCAGCTCGACGCCGGTGAGAAGGTCAACGTCATCCCGGGGGAGGCCACCGCCTATGTCGACGGCCGTTTCCTGCCCGGCCAGGAGGAGGAGTTCCTCCGCCAGATCGATGAACTGATCGGCCCGGCGGTCCGCCGTGACTGGGTCGTCTACGACCAGGCGCTGGAGACCGGGTTTGACGGACCGCTGGTGGACGCCATGGCCAGCGCGCTGCGGGCCGAGGACCCGGCCGCCCGAGCCGTCCCCTACATGCTCTCGGGCGGCACGGACGCCAAGTCCTTCTCTCGGCTCGGAATCCGCTGCTTCGGTTTCTCCCCACTGCTGCTGCCCGCGGGCCTGGACTTCGCCGGGATGTTCCACGGCGTGGATGAGCGGGTGCCGGTCGAGTCGCTGCGTTTCGGCGTCCGCGTCCTCGACCGCTTCCTCGCCGCCTCGTAACCGCGTATAACCGCGTACGGTCGCCTCACCATCGCCGGACGGGCGTTCTCGGCATCATCACAACGACACCCCAACGCCCATCGGGCTTGCCGACGGTCCGCCACGGCCCTGGGCCTGACCGCGGCCGCGTGGACGATCGGGGCCACGGCCGGGCCCAGGGCCGGGCTACCCGGTCAGCCGGTGGCCGGGTCCGGGGTGACGACGAGCAGAAGGTCACCGACCTCGACCGAGACGCCGGACGAACGGAGCAGCTCGACGACGGTTCCCGGATGCGGGCTGGTGACGGCGGCCTCCATCTTCATGGCCTCGATGGTCGCGAGCCGATCACCTTGGCCAACATGATCACCAACAGTGACTGTGTAGGTGACCAGGCCGGGCAGCCCGGCGGGAATCTGCGCCGGATCACCCGGATCAGCACGCCGAGCGGCCGTGGACGCCGGTGCGATCGAGTTGTCCCGTACCGACACAGGCCGTGGCTGTCCGTTGACCCGCAGATAGAGGGTGCGCATGCCCGCGTCGTCCGGCCCACCGATGTCGTGTAGTTCGACGATGGTTTCGACACCCGGTTCAACCGTGACAACCACTGGCTTGCCCGGCGTGAGACCGTAGAAGAACTCCTCGGTGGGGATCGCCGAACTGTTGCCGTATGCGGCCAACGCCGCGGCGTAGTCCCGCCACGGACCCGGGAACAGCAGCCGGGACAGCGTCTCACGCCGGCCGGCGCCGCGGAGCGCGGCGGCGTCTGTGGCGCTGAGCTCGGCC
>NZ_CAKJTP010000009.1:33220-60230 GCF_917627335.1 Protofrankia sp. CiT1
CTCACGCCGGCCGGCGCCGCGGAGCGCGGCGGCGTCGGTGGCGCTGAGCACGGCCGCTGGCGCGGCCGGGGCGCCGGCCGGCAAGGGCCCGCTCGCGGAACGGCTCGGCAAAGCCCGCGGGTGGGGTACCGAGTTCGCCCGCCAGGTAACCCAGGACGCTCGCGGGCAGGTCGTAGCGTTGTGGATGCTCCCGCAGGACAGCGACGTCGATGTCGCCGCTCGCGATGAACAGCGCCAGGTCGCCGACGACCTTGCTGGTCGGAGTGACTTTGATGGGTTTACCGAGCAGGTCGTTGGCCAGGGCGTAGCACTCCTGCACCTGTGACCATTTCGCGCCCAGCCCGAGCGCGATCGCCTGCTGCCGCAGGTTCGTCAGTTGCCCGCCGGGGATCTCATGGCGGTACACGGCACCGGTCGGCGCCCGCAGACCAGCCTCGAAAGGCGCGTAGAGGTCACGCGCCGCCTCCCAGTACGGTTCCATGGCGGACAAGGCGGCAAGGTCGATCCCGGTCGCGCGTGGGGTGTGGTCGGTAGCGGCGACCAGCGCGGACATGTTCGGTTGGCTGGTCCCGCCGGACAGCGGCGCGGCCGCGGCGTCGACGGCGTCGGCACCGGCGTCGGCCGCCGCGAGCAGCGTGGCGAGCTGACCACCGGCGGTGTCGTGGGTGTGCACGTGAACGGGCAGGTCGAAGTTTGCCCGCAGCGCCGTCACCAGGATGCGCGCCGCGGCTGGGCGCAGCAGCCCGGCCATGTCCTTGACCGCCAGTACGTGCGCTCCCGCGGCGACGAGCTCGTCGGCCAGCCGGAGGTAGTAGTCAAGGGTGTAGATCGGTTCCGCCGGATCCGCGAGGTCACCGGTGTAACACAGCGTGCCCTCGGCGACCGCCCCGGCCTCGACGACCGCGTCGATCGCTGGCCGCATCTGTTCGATGTCGTTCAGCGCGTCGAACACACGGAAGATGTCGATACCAGTTGCGGCCGCCTCCGCGACGAACGCCCGGACCACATCGTCAGGGTAGGGGGTATAGCCGACCGCGTTGCGTCCGCGTAGCAGCATCTGCAGGCAGATGTTCGGCACGCGTTCGCGAATGGCGGCAAGCCGTTCCCACGGGTCCTCCGCCAGGAACCGCAGCGCGACATCGTAGGTTGCCCCGCCCCAGCACTCCAGGCTCAGCAGGCCAGGGGTGAGCCTGGAGTAGGCGGGCGCCGCCGCGAGAATCTCGGCGGTCCGCAGCCGGGTGGCGAGCAGCGACTGATGGGCGTCACGCAACGTCGTGTCGGTGACCGCGAGCCGCTCGGCTGCCCGCAGCCTCGCCGCCCACTCCCGCGGTCCGAGCTCGGTGAGCAACTGGCGGGATCCGGCCGGCGCCATGCCAGGAGGCAGAGAAGGCAGCAGGCTCGCCGGGTCGACCAGGGCGGTGGCCGGCCGCCGGTGCCCGTTGACGGTGCTGTGCGCGAGCCGGTCCAACAGCCGGCTGGTCCGGTCGGCGCCGCTGTCACCGACCGACAGGGCGGGCCGTTCGTCCAGGAAGGACGTGGTCACGTGTCCCGCCAGGAAGTCGGGCTCGGCCAACAGCCGGCGCAGGAACTTCAGGTTCGTGCGCACACCGCGCACCCGGAACTCAGCCAGCGCCCGGCGGGCGCGTTCGGTGGCCTGCTCGAAGGTGGTGCCCCGGGTCGTCACCTTCACCAGCAGGGAGTCGAAATACGGGGTGACCACCGCACCTTCGTAGGTCGCGCCGTCCAGCCGGACCCCCGGGCCGCCGGGGGACTGGTAGCGGGTGATCTTTCCGGTGTCCGGGCGGAAGCCGTCCGCCGGGTCCTCGGTGGTCACCCGGCACTGCACCGCGGCCCCGCGGATCGTGATGGACTCCTGGGTGAGGCCCAGGCCGGCCAGGCTCGCGCCAGCGGCGATGCGCAGCTGTGCCGCGACCAGATCGACGCCGGTGACCTCTTCGGTCACGGTGTGCTCCACCTGGATGCGCGGGTTCATCTCCATGAAGGTGTGCGCCCCGTCGGCCGCGACCAGGAACTCGACCGTGCCGGCGTTGACATAGCCGACATGCCGGGCGAACGCGAGCGCGTCCGCGCACAGCCGCTCGCGTACAGCCGGATCAAGCCGCGGTGCGGGTGCCACCTCGACGACCTTCTGATGGCGACGCTGGACTGAACAGTCCCGCTCGTAGAGATGGACGACGTTCCCGGTCGTGTCGCCCAGTACCTGTACCTCGACGTGCCGGGGCCGGTCCACCGCCTGCTCAAGGAAAATTGTCCCATCGCCGAAGGCCGCCGCGGCCTCCCGGATCGCGCTTGCCGCAGCCTCGGCGAGATCCTCGGATCGGTGCACCCGGCGCAGCCCCCGGCCGCCACCACCGGCCGAGGCCTTCACGAACAGGGGGAAGCCCACCGCCTCGGCGGCTTCGGCGGCGGCCGCCGCGTCCGTCAGCGGAGCTGAGGCCCGCAGCACCGGCAGGCCCGCGGCCACCGCCGCCTCGCGGGCGGCGACCTTGTCCCCGGTCAGGCGCAGCACCTCTGGCGGGGGACCGACAAAGGTGACGCCGGCCAGCACACACGCCTCGGCCAGCGCCTCGCTCTCCGAGAGGAAACCATAGCCCGGGTGCAACGCGTCCGCGCCCACCCGTTTCGCCACGGCCAGCAGAGCGTCCACGTCCAGGTATCCCCGAACGGGATGCCCCGGTTCGCCCAGTTCATAGGCTTCATCCGCTTTTATCCGGTGCAACGAGCCCACGTCTTCGGGCGTATAGACGGCGACGGTGCGTAGGCCCAGTTCGTTCGCGGCTCGGAAGACACGAACAGCAATCTCGCTGCGGTTCGCGACCAGGACCTTGGTGATCAAAGTGGCACCCCTCCACGACGCGGACTAGCGTCCCCTGGGGCCTGCAGGTATGCGAAGAGACGGGCCCAACAGATCGTTTCGCGATCCCGTAGCTGTTGGATCATTCTTCATCTCGTTCGTGACCAGGCCGTTCCTGGGAGGAGCCGCCTGACCGCATACCGTTTGGCCTACTGGATTTCCTCAGGGCCTCCGGTACGCGACAGGGGTCATGATCGCGCATCCGTCGGCGTATCAGGTCGACCCCGGACGGCCGTCAACCCCGACGAATTGTCGCAGTGTTTTCGGGCAGGTGCTGTTATTGTTCCAGCCGGGCAACGCCGTCGACAGACGGCGACCGCCCTAGTGGTCGCTGCCGAGCCTGGTGGCGAACACCGCGGCCTGGGTCCGGCTCTCCAGGCCGAGTTTGGACAGCAGGCTGGACACGTAGTTCTTCACCGTCTTCTCCGCCAGGAACATGCGGGTGGCGATCTGCCGGTTGGTGAGCCCCTCAGCGATGAGCACGAGAATGCGGCGCTCCTGGTCGGTCAGGCCGGCGAGTCGTCCGCCCTGGTCGGAGTCCTGCCGCAGGCGGCACAGTACACGCGGTGTGACCGTGGGGTCCAGCAGCGACTGACCGGCCGCGACCCGCCGCACGGCGTCCACGAGCGCGGTGCCACGGATCTGCTTGAGCACGTATCCAGCGGCTCCGGCCATGATCGCAGTGAACAGAGCGTCCTCGTCGTCGAACGAGGTGAGGATCAGACAGGCGATTGCGGGGTCCTGTGAGCGGACCTGTCGGCACACCTCGATGCCGCTGCCGTCCGGCAGGCGCGCGTCGAGGACAGCGACGTTGGGCCGCATGGCGAGGATCGCCTGATCCGCGCCGTCAGCTCGATCGGCTTCGCCGATGACGGCGATCCCGCGTTCCCCGGCAAGAAGATCGCGTAGTCCGCGACGGACCAACTCATGGTCATCCAACAGGAACACCCGGATCGGCATCGCGTCCGGTGTGATCCCAGTAGGCCCGGCCACGTTCGCAGATTTCTCCGACACCGTATTCTCCGCCTGACCCCGGGTTGTCTGTCGCTAAAAGTAACATTACACAGCAAGATTCTAATCGAGTTGGTATCGCCCGGCCCCCGCTCCCGGGTAATCGGCAGCTGCCCGCTCCCATCGGCGCGCACCGCGTGCCGCGGCTCTCACCCCGGTCGCCTCGCCGTCGATCCCATCCGCTGCGCTCCCCACCGGGTGACTAGGGCGACCTGGTCACCTGACAGTCCGTTGCCGTTGGCAAGCCTGGCATCTGGCGGGTCTCAGAACTGGACGGTCAGGGTCCCGCCGAGTACCGGAATCGGCCAGAGGGCCACTGTCAGGACAAAGGTGACCAGCTGAGAAGTGTTGTGAACCTCGTAACTCTTGCTGAGCGCAACGATGATGCCTACAACGAACCAGAGCAGGGCGACGATGGGAACCTGTACGCGGGTACGCATGGTGGTCCTTTCTGGGCGGGTTTCGGTCCATAGCGAGGTTCCGTGGGCCTGCGAGGGCGTCAGCTCCGGCACTCCACGTCGGGTACCTCTCCGATCAGAACGGTTAACGGGTTTTTTACCCTCGTCTGAGCATTAAAACGCCTGATGAACCGATGTGTCGCCAATGTCTCGTGAACACCCCGGTGCGGGAAGCAACCAGGCCATCAGGGAAGATGCGCTACCGGATTCTCGCGAGTCACTCGCGGCAGCCACAGTCCAGAGATCGTTCATATGTGAGGGAGGACGTCGCCATGCGGATAGGTAGGGGCGGTGCGGATTCAGGTCCGGCACCCGTCGAGCGGGTTGTCAAGATCTTGGAAGAGTACGTCGGCGGTCTTCCGGCGGCCGGCCTGGACGAGCCGTTCACGTTCGTCCGGACCTGGACGCTCACGCGCACCGGTGTGGGCGCGCCGCTGTCACCGACAGCACCCGCGGATGGGTCGCTCCAGGTCGGCTGCACGGTGGTACGGCACTCCACCGCGGCCGGTGGCCCGGACGAAGTCGACGACCAGCGGACGTATGAACAACTCATCGGCGCGGCCAGCGCCTTGGCCGCACATGGTTTCGGGACCGCGGAGGTCTTCGAGGGCTGGCGGACGGTCGCCATCGAGGTTGCGCTGCCTTCGCCAACCCGGACCGCCGAGCCCACTGAGAAGGCCGAGAAGAAGCGGCGTCGTGGACCGCGCCGGCCGGAGCCCGTTTCTGTTGGGTAGCCGTTTGGTCGACGGTCGGGCACGCACAACGCATGACCGCGCGGCCGTCGACCGTCGGGACCGCTGGGACCGCCGGCCTGCCGGGTGCTCTTGCGGCGTGTTCCGGAAGTCGTCGTTCGACCAGGAAGCCGCCTAGGACCAGGGAGTCTGGCGGACCCACCGGTGGTCGGGCGCGTGGCGGCGAGGGGGTCCCGCGGCTCGCAGCTCACGGACAAACGGGATGACCGCCAGCGCGCCGAACACGAACCCGACCACGTGCGCCCCGTAGGCCACGCTGCCGCCGTCGGCGACACCCATCCCGGTGAAGTACACGTACTGCAGCAGGAACCAGAAGCCCAGCACGATCCATGCCGGCAACCAGAACGGCAGGAAGAGCAGGAACGTGACAAGGCCGATGACCCGCGCCCGCGGGAAGACCACGAGGTAGGCGCCGAGAACGCCGGCGATCGCGCCGGAGGCGCCGATGAGTGTGGTGGTCGAGGCTGGTTCGAACAGCGCGAACCCGTACGCGGCCGTGTATCCGCACACCAGGTAGAAGATGAGATACAGGAACCGTCCCATGCGGTCCTCGATGTTGTTGCCGAAAACACCGAGGAACAACATGTTCCCAAGCAAGTGCAGCCAGCTTCCGTGCAGGAACATCGATGTCAGCACCGAGAGCACGGGCGACTTGACAAACGACGGCGGTGACTCCAGCTGGCACAGTACCTCACCGCGGGCGTTCAGACCTGGCGAACGGCCGCTCGGGACCTGGTCAAGTGGCCGGTTCGCCAGCATCTCCACGGGAATCGCGCCCCACTGGTCGAAGAAGCGCTGTTGTTCGCACACGTTCCGCGATACCGACGTGCTGACCCCGGCAACTGAGGTCACGACCGGTTCGAAGAGCACGAAGACGGCGACGTTCACCGCTATCAGCAGCCAGGTTATGACAGGCTTGCGGCGCAGTGGGTTGATGTCGTGAATTGGCAGGACCACACACACATCCTGCCCCCGGTTCCCAGCGGCCCCGCCACCGCATCCGGGCTGTGGGGTCCCCGGCCCGGTAGCCGCCGGAAATTTTATGATCGTATGGGCGGATGGCCGGCCCGCCACGACAACGCCGGCAGGCCCTGGATGAACGTCCAGCGCCGACCGCTAAGATCGTCGATTCATCCACACGGGCGTCACGAGGACGACGAGCCCGGCCGCGACACCGACCTGCAGGACATGCCGTATCCAGTCGACGCCACTGGTGTGGCCGACGCCGATGGCTCCCGCGACTATATTGCCAACCAGCGCACCGATAATGCCGATAACTACTGTCAGCCATAGGGGGATCTTCTGTGGCCCCCGGACGACGAGGCGGGCCAGCAGGCCGATGACGAGCCCGGCGATCAAGATCCAGATCAGTTGAAACACGACGACCTTCCCGATCGAGACCGATACCGCTGCCGTTGAAGGTCTTTCCGGATATTGACCTTTATAAACGCTACCGCTCCCAGCTGCGGGCACGCGGTGCTGTCAGGCGGAGCGGCCGGATGACGATCGGGTCGTTACGGTGACGCGGGGGAGCGGCAGCCGGAGCGAACAAGGCCGCCTGCCGTCGACGTGAGTATCGCGGTGACGTCACGACATCACGACATCACGACATCACGACATCGCTCTGGCGTGCTGGCCGGACGCGGCACGATGCCGCACCGCCTCCCGATGTGTCCTGCCGTGTCCGCGGCGACCACGGCGATGCTCAGGGCCGATCGCCCGCGCAACCGGTTGACCGGCTCGTCCATCCAGGGCGCTGACCTGCCCGGACAGCGCCCTGGCGGAGAGGGGCGCGGGGTGGATCGGTACGCGCCAGCACATCGCCCGAGGGCATCCATGTCGGGACATCACCAAAAGTGGTTGCGGTTGCCGGCCGATCCTTCGTACTCTTTGTTTCCAAGGGCGCACTGTCAGTAATAGGCCGGGACGGGTCGAACCGGGACGGAGCGATCGAGGAAGGTCAACCTCAAATGATGTTACGCATTGCGTCACCTCCGCAGGCGAAAATGGTGCATTGCGCTGGAACGGCGGACTCGTGCGGAGCAACTGTTCCGACCGGAACGGTTGCTCCAGTCGATCCAGCCGGAACGATCGGTTCCGCATCCGCATCCGCATCCGCATCCGTCGATCGGCGGGAATGCCGCTCGGCATCCCAGTCCGGCCGGCGCGGGGGCCGGGTGGTCCAGCGCGCCCGGGAATGGCTGGTCGGCCAGACGGCGGATTTCACGCTCTGGTCTCTTTCGCCTTGGCTGGTCCGTTATGTTCTCGGCGTCGACCTGCTGTACGTGGCGGTTGTGCTGGCCGGCCTTGCCGAAGTTTCCCCGCGATTCGCGGATCTACTCACGTTCGGCACTTTTGTCCTCCTGGGCCGGTTGGCCACCGAGACATCGCGATATCTCGGTGCGCCGGGCCATCGAAATGACGAGCCATACCGAGACCTGCTGTCGACCTGGACACTGCCGGTCGCGCTTCTCCTCCCACCGCTCTACGCGGCCGTGCTGCACCTGCCTCTCCACTGCCTGTTCCGAGCGGGGACCGATTCGCGGCCACGGTACAAACAGGTTTTCAACGCGGCGGCGCTCGGCGTGTCCGGATTCTGCGCATCCATCACGCACCTAGCACTTGCTCCAACGCAGGGAGCATACCGAATTGACACGCTGGTCGGCTCCGCCGGGCGCATCGGCGCGTTGTTTCTCGCCGTGCTCACCTATACGGTGCTCAATCGAATTCTTCGGCACGGTGTGCCGCTGCGCCTGCAGCCAGCCGCGGTGCGCCGTCCGTTCGGGGGCGGCGGCCACGAGATGCTCACCGTCGACGCCACGGCGATGTGTTCCGCGATCGTCATCGCGGTGCTGTGGACCGCGCATCCGCTGCTCATGCTGGTGGCAACCCCGCCGGCGCTGCTGCTCCAGCGTGGCCTGCTGCACGCGGAGCTACTGGCGGCCGCGCGCACCGACGCCAAGACCAGGCTCGCCAGCCCGGCCTACTGGCGTGAGGTGGCCGAACGCGAGGCTGTCCGCATCCGGCGCGCAGGTCGTCCGATGTCCGTACTCATCGTTGACATCGACCACTTCAAACGGGTCAACGACCAGTTCGGGCACTTGACCGGCGACGTCGTCCTCGCTTCGGTCGCCGATGCCCTGCGGGCGGCCACCCGGCCCCGTGACCTGGTCGGCCGGTTCGGCGGTGAGGAGTTCGTCGTCCTGCTCTGCGAGGTCGACCTGGACAACGCGGCCCATGCCGCGGAACGGATCCGACGGCAGGTGGCGGGGATGCGTTGCCGGGTGGATGCCAGGTCCGCGGGAGCGGTCATCGTGTCGGTGACCGTCTCGGTCGGTGTGGCCACCGCCAACGGCCCGAGTGTGGACCTGCCCGTCCTGCTGGAAACCGCCGACGCGGCACTTTACCGAGCCAAGGCCGACGGACGTAACCGTGTCCGTCTCGCGGCGCAGGTCCCGACCGTCCGTACCGCCTGACCACGGTACGGACGGTCGGGGCCCCGAGCCTGCGGCGCGTGTCACGCGGGCCGGGGCCATCGCCGGTCCCGCTACTGCCGTGCTACAGCGTGGCCGCGCTGGTGGTGTTCCGTAGCAGCAGCATCGTCGTCACTGGTCCCACACCACCGGGGACGGGGGTGAGAGCACCGGCCACCGATGCCACCGCATCGGCATCGACATCGCCGACCAGGCCCGATTCCGTGACGTTCGTGCCGACGTCGATCACCGTGGCGCCAGGCCGGATGAATCCCTTATTGATCATTTTGGGTCTGCCGACAGCGGCCACCACGACGTCAGCCTCATGCACGATCGAGATAAGATCGGTTGTCCGGGAATGGCATACCGTCACGGTTGCGTCCTCGGCCAACAGCAGGAGAGAAGCAGGCTTGCCGACCACCGGACTGCGCCCGATCACCGCCACCCGGGTGCCCGCCAGCTTGATGTCGCCGCGGTGCAGGATCTCCAGGACCGCGGCCGCGGTGGCCGGGGCGAAGCAGGGCAGGCCCAGGGCCAGCCGACCCAGGCTCAACGGGTTCATCCCGTCCACATCCTTGTGCGGCGGGATGCGGGTACCGATCTCGCTGGCGGACAGCCCGGACGGCAGGGGAGTCTGCACTATCAGGCCGTGCACCCCGTCGTCGGCGGCGAGCTGGTCGACCGTATCGAGGAGCTCAGCGGGATCGCCTGAGCGCTCATGGACCACACAGCGCACCCCCACCTTGGCCGCGCCGCGCTCGATGACCCCCACGTAGGACCGGGCCGCCGCGTCGGTCGTCGGCAGCACCACCGCCAGCGTCGGTACGATTCCGTTCTGGCGCAGCCGCTCGGTGCTCTCGACGACGCCCCGCCCGATCTCGGCGGCCATGGACCGTCCATCCAGCAGCTTCATGATCCGATCCGTTCTCCGACGGTACGTACGATTGCGTCGGCTTCAGCCACAGACGCCAGATGGCCGGTGAGGACAGCGGCGGCACGGTCGCGGTTGGCCGTGTCCGTCATGGCCGCGATGTTCACCCGTACATTGATCGCGGCGCTGTCGAGCGCGGCGCGCGCGCTCGCGGCCGCCACCCCCACGTCGCTGAGGACGTTGACGTTCGCGCCGTCGATGACTGCCGCGCACAGCCCCACCACACCCGCTGCCACCGCCGCCGTGCGCAGCGGTACTTCGGCGGCGCCGACCAGCGCGGCCTGAATCGCCCGGCTGCGTTCGGCGCGCTCGCCGTCGGTGTCTTTGGGCAACCTGTAAGCGTCGCTGACCGCGGCGAACGCCCGAGCGTCGGCGTCGGCGAGCAGCAGCGCCTCGGTCCGCGCTTTGTCGGCCTGGGCCCGGGCGGTAAGCATCGTCGCCTCGTGCGCGGCGTACCGGGGTTTTCCGATCGTGAGGTTGCAGACCATGCTCACCAGCGCCGCGCCCAGCGCGGCCTGGAGAGCAGCGGCAGCGCCGCCGCCGGGTGCCGGCGCGGGTGAAGCCAGCTCGGCGAGGAATCCCGCGAGTGTCTCGTCGTCCACAGCACCTTCTTTGCCTGTTGCCTGTCGGTGATACGGCTGGTCCATATGGCCAGCTGGACTGCACCGTAGCAAGTTGCCGGGAAGCCGATGACGCAACAGCGATGATCGGTATTTGGTGACGACGCGGTCTGGATCATCGTCCACATCGGCTACCGGCCATCGGGCATGCCCTACGCGGCCGCATGGGTATGCCCGATGGCCGGCTCGGCCGGGCGCTCCAGCCGGATCATGTCGGTCGGCCTGACCGGAAGGTCCGAGACGATCTCGATGCTGGTTGGCCGCTTGAATTTGGCAAGACCTGTCTCGCACCGTTCCGCCAGGTCGTAGCGCAGCATGGTATCCGGGACGTCCACGGGTACGACAAGTGCGACGGGCACCTCGCCGAGAACGGCGTCCGGGCGGCTCACGACCGCGGCATGGCGCACCCGTGGATCGGAGAGCAGCACCTCCTCGACCTCACGGGGGTACACTTTCTCGCCACCACGGTTGATCACGTCGTCGGTACGGCCGGACAGGAAGAGATAGCCGTCCGAGTCGAGGCAACCGATGTCACCGGTGTCAAGCCAGCCATCGTGAGTGAATCTGTCGTGGCCGGTGCTGTCGGTGTGGGCACGGATCACCCCGGGGCCGCGGACCTGTATGTTTCCGACTACACCGGGCGAGCACGGGGTACCGCTATGGTCGACGACGCGGACCTCGCTGCCGACCGGTACGCCCACCGATCCTGGTTTACGGGTTCCATGCGGCGGATTGGCCGTTATCAGACCTCCGGTCTCGATCGTGCCGTACGTTTCCAGCACAGGAATACCGGTTGCCGCTTCGAACGCCCGTAATACCTCGACAGGCAGGGGAGCCGCAGCGGACCGCACGAACCTGACGCGGCAGTCATGAGCCTGCGCGGTCTGAGGATCTCTTGCCAGCAGTGCCAACATCGCCGGCACGGCATTGATCCAGGTCATCCGGTGTCTGGCGATCATCGTCCAGAAGCCGCGACGGCGAAACCGCCGGTCAAGCACGAGGGTCGCACCGCCGCACAGGCTGGCGAGTAGTCCCACCACCTGTGTGTTGACATGCACCAGCGGCAACGGGCTGTAGCCGATGTCGGTGTGGCTGAACTGGTGATGGCGGCTGATGGTCGCGGCGACATGAGCGAGCTGGTCGATGGCGAGAAAGATCTCGGTGAACGGCCCGGCCGCTCCCGAACCCACCAGCAGGACACCGCCCCGCGGCTCATCAGCAGGATCAGCGGCAGTGGTTCGCCGATGGACATCGGCCGGTCCTTTGCCCGTCAGGCGTGGACTGATCTGGCGAATCCCGGCCGGCATCGGCAGCGGCCGGTCGGTCACCACCAGATCGGGCCGCACGTGCCGCAGCGCTCGCTCCAGTTCCGCGGGTGGCGAGTCCGGATCAAGCGGTACAGCCTGCCGGCCGCCGGTGACTGCCGCCAGGAAGACGACCGCGAAGTCGAGCGGGTCGGAGACACCGATAGCGATCCGCCGCCCGGCCTGTGGGCCGCGTTCGTCCAGATCAGCCTGCCAACAGCGGACAAGGGACAGCATCTCGCCGTATGTGATAGAGCGGTTGCCGTGAGCCTCCCTGAGGTACACCTGGTCCGGTTGTTCGCGAGCGTGTACGCACAACCACTCGGTCACCGATGTCACGTTCACCACCGTTGTCAACGTTCAGCAAATGAGTTCTCCGGTATCGGGGATTCCTCCGCCCCGCGGTCTGAGGATTATTGTGCCGTTCGGGGGAGCTGTCCTGGCCAGGCGTTCCGTAGGCATGAGCCGCCAGTCACACGAAAAGAGCCATGGTCGCATGGCCGGCAGCCTGCTGGATCGCTATATCAGTTCTAGATTCCTGTAATCAATTGCTATATCAGTTGTGGTGCGTACGATGAACCAGTACGTTGGGTGTCACGGGTCACACAGGTGCGCTTTCACCCGCGGGGAGCGATTTTTCTCACATCCTTTTTCGCGCCCGGTCGGCATTGGAGCGTGAACGGAAGCTTAGTGGCCGGCGCTGGAAGTCCTTCGGGGGTTGTCGGATGCCAGGCTGATGCGTCGCGAGACGCCGCCTGGCACCGGCAGGCCCTGGGCGAATTTCCGGCGGCGACTACTTAGAGCGACCGGCAATAGGGGAGCGGTGTCACGAGGCTGGGCCACGTAGCTCGCGGCGTTGTCGTCGGTCGACGCCCACAACCAGGGCGTCTTCCTCCTCCGTCTGGCGATCTACGTACCCCACCCACGTTCCTTGATCCACACCCCTATTGCCGGGCGCTCTTAGGGTTGTTTCTCCGCGTTTAGACGGTTTCTGCCGGACACGGGACGATCGGCCCAGCGCGGCGCCGCGCGATGCGCGGGTGCCCCGGTGCGTCGGTCGACCCGACCGTCGGTCGACCGACGCACGGAAACAGAAAGAGCCCGCCGGCCGGAGCGCCATGGGCGGTGCCGTAGATGGCGGGGGAGACGCTGGGGGAGGGAGAGGCGGACGGCACATGAGCGGAACCCAGCGCCGGACACGTTGACAAGCCCAAGATGATCATTTGATGGCTGCGTCAGTCTGGCCATCCACGCCGAGCCCCCATATTGCGGAGTCGGCCAAACCGATACAGCTCATCTAGGTCGGGCTCCCAACAGCCGGGTGGCCGCCAGGCCGGCGGGCGGGTGCCGGTGTGCCCTCCCGAGTTCTACTTGACATAATGTGAATTATCGGCGCTTGAGATACCCGCCGGGGGAGGGCTCGGCCCGCGTCCGGCTCACGCGGATCCGCTGGCCGTTGGGCTACCGGGCCGATGGGTCAAGATCAAGTGCGAGTGAGTTCATGCAGTACCGTTGGCCGGTCGGTTCCGGACCGTCGTCGAACACATGCCCGAGATGTGACCCACAGCGCCGGCATCGGACTTCTGTCCGGATCATGCCATGTGACGTGTCCTCCACCAGCTCTACCGCCTCGGCCACGGCGGGCTGGAAGAAACTCGGCCACCCCGAGCCGGAGTCGTACTTCGTGGCTGAGTCGAACAGCGCGTTGCCACAGGCGCCGCACCGGTAGATTCCCGTTTCCTTGCTGTAGGTGTATGCACCGGTGAAGGGCGGTTCGGTCGCTGCGTCACGCAGTACCGCGTACCGCTCCGGCGCAAGCTCCCTGCGCCACTCCTCGTCACTCTTCACGACCTGCTCCGCTGTCACGATGCTCTCCCTGCTATTAGTCGGACCTCGCCGGCCGGCGCGTCGGGGTCTTCGCGCACGCTGTTCTCCGCTATGTGACGTCTGATGTTTCGGCTTTGTTCCAGCGCACCGGCACGGCAACCGGGGCTGCGCCGGCAAGGCCACACACCGCTGTCGCCACCGCCACCGCCGCTGGCAGCGGAGCGATCTCGCGGCGAGCCCCGGAAGTGATCAATATCGCCGCGTCGGCCGCGTCGACGAGCATTCCCACCCATAGCCAGCCCCGAACCTGGTTGGCTTCCCGCCGGGTGAACGCGGTCAGCAGCCCGGCGCTGAGAGCCAGTTCACGGACAGCCGCCACGCGGGTTATCCACGCAGTCCGTCCGGCGGTTACCCGGTCTATCCCGGTGATCCGGGCGAATCCGGCTGGATGTGTCAGCAAACCGACACCGATTGCGCATCTGGTGACACCGATCAGACCGACGCGCAGACTGTGCGTGGCGGAAATGGGTGTTATGGCGATCGTTCTTCTACATAGTGTGAGCACGATCTCGTTACCAGCCTTGTCCTCATGGGAACGTCCAACAGAGCCTGTGCGTTGGTGATTCTGAGTTCCTCACTGGTACCGACGCTCGGGAGGGTTTTTTATGGGCGAGCGCATCCTGCGAGGCAGCCGGCTAGGTGCAGTGTCCTACGAGACGGATCGCAGCACCGAACTCGCGCCACGCCAGACCGCGTCCTACGACTGCCCGAACGGCCACCAGTTCACTATGCCCTTCGCTGCCGAGGCCGAGGTCCCGGCGGTCTGGGAGTGCCGTGTGTGTGGTGCCGGGTCGGTCATCGTCAACGGCGAGGTCCCGGAGCCGAAGAAGAGCAAGCCCCCACGTACCCATTGGGACATGCTCATGGAGCGGCGTACCACCGATGATCTCGAGGAGGTTCTGGCCGAGCGGCTTGCGGTTCTGCGGGGCACCGGTCAGGATCGCCGCTCCGCCTGACGCGAGTTTCGTCTTCGTGGCGGCGGCGGCCGGCAGCAGTGTGCGGACGATGTGGCCGACCGGGGTGGATCCGGTCGGCCACACGCATGTTCACCGGCTCACGAGAAATCGGCTCACGGGGACACGCCCGTCGCGGACCGGTCCGCGGCCTCTGCGCGGGCCAGGGGAACGTACCCGCCTTCCTTGCCGATGTGCCCCCCGGCGGCCAGGTGGCCGCCGCCGGGTGTGGCCTGCCGATCGTGACGGGTTGTCAGTGCCCACCAGGTGACCCGCCACAGGGCTTCCGCCACGATCGCGCGGCTCATCTTCGATCGTCCGTGTTCGCGTTCGACAAAAGTGATCGGGATCTCCAGGACCCGGAAGCCTGACCGCCACGCCTGCCAGGTGAGATCTACCTGGAAGCAGTATCCCTGTGACGCCACCTGCTGCAGGTCACGGCTTTTCAGGACACGCGCCCGGTAGGCCCGGAAACCAGCGGTGGCGTCCGCAAGCGGCATGCCGAGGGCGGCCCGCACGTACGCGTTCGCCCCGCGTGAGAGCAGCAGGCGTGACCGTGGCCAGTTGCGTACCTCTCCCCCGGTCACCCAGCGGGAGCCGATCACCAGATCGGCGTCACGCAGGGCCGCGAGCAGGCGTGGGAGTTCCTCGGGCTGATGGGAGCCGTCGGCGTCCATCTCGACCAGAATGTCGTAGCCCTGTCGAAGACCCCAGTCGAAACCGGCCACGTAGGCGGTGCCGAGGCCGTTTTTGGCGGCCCGGTGCAGAACGTGGACGCGCGGATCGCTCGCCGCGATCCCATCGGCGATCTCCCCGGTGCCGTCCGGGCTCGCGTCGTCGATGACCAGCAGGTCCACGTCCGGGTTGGCCGCGCGCAGCCGGATGACCGTGTTGTGAAGGTTCTCGCGCTCGTTGTAGGTCGGAACACACACGAGAACGCGCTCGTCGTCCACGCGTCTCCTTTCAGTGTCGCCGGCGGTCTCGCCGGCGGTCTCGCGGCCTGCCCCGCCCCGCTCGCGGGAGGACTTCCCTGCCCGCAGGCCGAACGTTACAGCGAGTAGTCCAAGAATCACTAGTAGAATCTCCGGGGCCGCGCCGACGCGGTCCGCGAGCGTTCGGCTGGTGCGTAGCGGGAGCGATGCGGTCAGGACGGCGGTCTCGTACAGGCCGGACTGTGCGATGACCCGGCCGTCGGGCTCGATGAGCGCGCTCTGGCCGCTGGTGGATACCTGGACCGCCGCTCGTCCATGCTCTACCGCTCGCATCCGGGTCATTGCCAGTTGTTGCTCGCTTTCGCCTTTGCGCCCGAATGAGGCGTTGTTGGTCTGTACCACCAACAGCTGCGCGCCCGCGTTGACGGTATCGCGGACAAGACCGTCATATGCTACTTCGAAGCAGATGACGTCACCGATCGTGACTGTGCCGATGTGGAGACTCCCGACGTTGCTGCCGTGCACAAAGTCATCCGGCAGTTCGGTGGCGAACCGCTTGACGAGCTTCTCCAGGACGGCCCGGCCCGGCAGGTACTCCGCGAACGGCACCGGATGCTGCTTGACGTAGATCTGGCCGGTCCAGCCATCGCCGCTCCAGCCCAGACCCGCGTTGCGCACCTTCCCCGTGCCCGGCCCGTCAAGTACCGCGCCGACGAGGAGGGGGGCGCCCACTGCCCGCGCCGCGCGGTCGAGCATGGCGGCGGCGCGGGGATCCACGAACGGGTCGACGTCCGAGGAGTTCTCCGGCCACAGAACGAGATCCGGATGCGGAACGCGTCCCGCGGTAACGTCCGTGCCGAGGCGTTCGGTCGCCGTCATGTGGTTGGCGGTCACCTGGAACATGCGCCCGAGCGCCTCCAGGCCACCGGCCCGTGGCACGTTGCCCTGGATCGCCGCCACCTGTGCGCTGCCGGCCTGCGCGGAGGTCGGCAGCGGCACGGCGAGACCGGCCGCCGTCATGGCCACGGCGGCACCCAGCGGCCAGGCCAGGGCCGCGGCCCGACGGGTACGCCCGCGGCCGGCGGCGGGCGTACCCGTGCCCGGTGAGCCCAGCGCGCCCACCGGGCTCAGTGCGAGGACCGCGGCGGCGAGCAGCGCGCCGGAGCCCGCGACAGCGGCGGTCACCAGCGGGGAGCCCCCCAGTGCCGCCAGCGGTGTCAGTGGTGTGTCCGCCTGAGTGAAGGCCAGCTTCCCCCACGGGAAGCCGCCGAACGGCACGCGTCCGCGTAGTGCCTCCTGGCCGACCCACACCGCGGCGACCCACAACGGCCAGCCACGCACCCGCATGACCAGCGTGGTCGCGGGCGCTATCAGGGCGAGCAGGGCGGCTTCCCCGATCGAGAGGACTATCCAGCCGTCCAGGCCGACGAACATGACAAAGCGCAGCATGGACAGCATGAAGGCGAGGCTGAACAGCATGCCCAGACCGGCCGAGCGCCGCAGTGGCACGCCGCGCGCCAGCAGGGTGATGACGGCTACCGAAACCGGGGCCAACGGCCAGATCCCCACCGGAGGGAATGCCAGGTACAACGCGATTCCGGCTGTGACGGCGAGCAACGGCCGAGTCAGTCGACGGGCCCGGGCGCCGGCCTGGCGGGCCGCCCGGGAATCCCCGCCAGGGCGGACCGCATCGGCTGGATCGCCTGGTTGCGATGCGCCGGCACTGCGACCCACGGTCAGCGTGTCCTGGGTTGTCACAGTCCCAGTGTCGGCCACCGCCGCGCGGGGAATCGACGGGGTCGGCGGATTGCCCATCCACAGTCATGTCAGCTGGGCATGACTGTGGATGGGCGTTGCCTATGAGTGCGGGACCGGATCGCCCGCGGATCGCCCGAGGCCTGTCTCGCCGTGGCTGGCTTCCCGGTGGTCACCGTGCTGGCGGCCACCGTGCTGGCGGTCGGCAAGAGGCAGCATCACCACGCCGATGATAATCAAGGTGAGGGATCCGATTTTGATCCAGTTCGTGGTCTCCGCGCCGATGACGATGCCGATGACAGCGACCGCCGCGGTGCCGAGCGCGCCGAAAGCGGCATAGGAGATGCTCGGGCTCAGCCCGGTGAGGGCGACCGCGAAGAGGTAGGTGGCCAGGAGGAATCCGACCACGGCGAGCATCGTGGGCAGCGGGTTGCGAAATCCGTGGGAGGCCGCGAGGGCATACGTGGCGGCCACGTCGCAGGCTATCGCGGCCAACAGTGCCAGCCAGGTCATCAGTGTCCTTGGGGTGTGATCGCGTTTTTTCTCGGGGCGGGCGCCAGGGGCGATGTCGGTGATGGTCATGGCTGTTCCCAGGAGTCCTTACGTGAGGTGATCGAGGATTCGGGCTGGTGGAATCCGTCGATCCGCGGGAAAGCGTTGTCCCGCGGCTTGGGTCCGGCTGGGACAGTGACTGAACACTACTACGCGCTGCGCACGAATGAATGCTCTGCGTGTCTTCGTGTTTCATGCGCGGCGGCCGCGCCTGGGCGAGGGCGGGCGAGGGGGCGCTCTAAGGCGTCGCAATGGGGCGTCATGACGGAGTGCCGTGATGAAATATTGAGAATGATTGAGAATACTGAGCGACTGGCGGCGGGGAAATGTTTTTGTTGCGTCCAGTAGTTAATTGGTTGTGGATATGTTCATCCGCTGATGCGCGGGTCGTGCATCCAGGTCACGGCAGGTCCGGCCGCTCCATGGGATCGGTGCGCCGCTGGTTCGCGGCGACGGTGTCCTTGATCCGGGAAACAGGAAATAGACGCAGCTGGAACGCCCTGTTGACACAAGCGGAGCCAGGGCCGGTACGGTCCATGTCGTCCACTCGTGAGGCGGCTGCGTCAGCGCCTTCCCCGTCGGCAGACCGGCCGGTGGCCGTGGGGCGCTCGCGCATCCGCGGCTACCCGAGGCCAGGCCCGGTCGGCGCTGGGGCCGGACAGGAGGTTCGTCACCGCCGACGGAGAGGGAGCCGCACGAAGGCAGTCCGAAGGGTTCCGGTCGTCCCCTAGACAACGATCCCCTGCCCGCATCCGGCAGGCCGGGGATCGGTTCGAAGGACGGTCCGGGGCCCTTGGACGTCCTCGCTACTGCTCGGGGGTCCCCCGTTGCGGGGTCATTGCGGCTGGGCCATCAGATCGTGGATGACTGTGCCGCGGATGACCGTGCGGACGCATGCCGGGTCGGGGCCGTCGAGGTCGGGGAGCCCGGCTATGCCCGCTCGTGGGTCGGTGGACCATGCCGCGACCCGGGCGTCGGGCACTTGGACGACCAGCTCCCCCGGTACCCGCCAGACGGCGAACGTCGCTGGCGCGCCGGGTACGAGGACCCCGCTGCCGTCATCGTCCGCGCGGGCTGCCCGCCAGCCGCCTCTCGTCGCGGCCGAGAACGCCGCCCGGGCGGTGAGCGCCGACGCCCGCGTGTGGTGCGTGACCGCGGCACGCACACCGCCCCATGGGTCCATCGGGGTCACCGGCGCATCCGAGGACAGCGCGAGGACGACACCGGCGGCGGCCATGGCCGCCAACGGGTTCATCGCCTGCGCGCGGCCGCTTCCCAGCCGGCGGGCGTACATCCCCTCCGGGCCTCCCCAACGGGCGTCGAACGCTGGCTGCACGCAGGCCAGCAGGCCGAGGCGGGCCATCCGGGCGATCTGGGCGGTATCGGCCAGTTCGCAGTGTTCGACGCGGTGGCGCGCGGCCAGCATCCTGGGCAGGCCGATCTTTGCGGCTGCCCGCTCGCAGCCGTCCAGGACGATGTCGAGGGCCGCGTCGCCGATAGCGTGGAAGCCTGCCTGCAGGCTCGCCTCGCCAGCCTGGACGATCAGCTCGCACACCGCGTCCGCGTCCAGCCGCGCGATTCCATGATTATCGGGTGCGTCCGCGTACGGCACCCGCAACGCCGCGGTGCGCGATCCCAGTGAGCCGTCGACGAACAGGTCGCCGCCGAGCCCGGCGCCCAGTGCCAGCGCGGTCTCGACGTCCCCGGCCCAGTAGCCGTGGACGTCGGGGCCTGCCTCAGCGGCGGCGAGGGCGAGCAGATCGCTGAGGTCGTCGGCGCTGGAAACCGCGGGCCCCGCCATCTCGTGCAGCGCCGCGATACCCAGGGCGGCGGCATGGGAGCGGACGCGCCGCTGGGCGGCCCGCCGCTGATGAGCGGAAACACTGCCGTACGCGGCCGCGCGGGCGATGTGGTGGGCGTCGCCCTGGCAACGGCCGTCGCCCAGCCAGCCCGCCGCGCCGCGGGCGCCGCTGCGGTCCGCGAGCGCTGAGGACACGACGGCGCAGTGACCGTCGACACGGGCGAGGTAGACCGGTGCTCCCCCGGCTGCCCGGTCGAGTTCGGCGATGCTGGGCGGCCGGTCTTCCGGCCAGGCCGTGTCGTCCCAGCCGGTACCGAGCACCGTGGTCGCGGGGTGGCGCCTGGCATGGTCGGCGAGCTGGTCCAGCGCGGCCAGCAGGGAGCGTGCCGGCGCCAGGTCGAGACCACCGAGCGCGAGCCCGGTCGCGGTCACATGCACGTGGGCGTCCACGAAGGCGGGGGTGACCAGGGCGTCGTCGAGGTCCACGATCTCGTCGGCACTCATCGCGTCGCTGGCCGCGGCCGAGCCGACCCAGGCGACCGTGTCGTGGTCGATCAGCATCGCGGTCGCGAACGGCGAGGCCGGGCTGTGCACACGGCCGCCGCGGTAGAGGACGCGAGCGCCCCGGGCTCCCGGGCTGGCTCCCGGGCCCGGCGGTATGTCCGTCACAGCTGCCAGTCTGCCTGCCGCGGCCGCGGTGCGGCGCTTGGCGGCGTGTGGCGCTGCCGTCGGTCGCTGTCGTGCCGCCGGCTGGTTGCCGCTGGTTGGCATCGGTTGGCGGCCGCCCGCGCGGTTACGGCTACAGCGCGGGCGGCCGGGCCTCGTACGGAGTGGAGAGGACGACCATGGTGCGGGTGGAGACGTTCGCCGCGGCGCGGATCTCCTGGAGCAGGCTTTCCAGGTTGCTCGGACCCGCGACCCGGACCTTGAGCAGGTAGCTCTCCTCGCCGGCGACGCTGTGGCAGGCCTCGATCGCGTCGAGGCCGCGCAGGCGGTCCGGCGCGTCGTCGGGCTGGCTCGGGTCGATCGGTTTGATGGACACGAAGGCGGTGAGCGGGAGCCCGACCTGGGCGACGTCGATCACAGCCGCGTAGGAGGTGATCACGCCTCGCTGTTCAAGGCGCCGGACCCGCTGGTGAACCGCGGATACGGACAGGCCGGTGGCTCGGCCGAGATCGGTGTAGCTCATCCTGCCGTCCCGGCACAGCAGGCGGACGATCTCGCGGTCAAGGTCTTCCAGCACGATCAGAAGCGTACGCAGATCACCGGTGATCGATGCATGCCGCCCTGGTCCGGCCACGGTCCGCCGATGGATCTGGATCGATGTGGACGGCCCAGGCTGCCGGTGGCACGAAGCCGTTGCGAAAACCAAGGGAGACGGACTGTAACCATCGGTGGTCCCTGGTTGGATGCAACCACGTGGGCAGGAGGCGGTTTCGGTTCCGGACACCGTTGTCCCCTACTGTGGCCCACCGGTGTCCATCACGAAAGAACGAAAGAACGGGAGAGGTGAGGCGTGGGGCTGGCCGAGCGGCTCGCGGGCAAGCGTGTCCTCGTCACGGGGGCGACCGGCTTCGTGGGCGAGGCACTGCTGGAACGGCTGCTTTCCGACCTGCCCGGCACCGGGGTGGTCGTGCTCATCCGTCCCCGCGCGGGCAGGAGCGGGCAGGCCCGTCTTGCCGGTCTCGTGGCCAAGCCGGCGTTCGCGCCGTGGCGCGAACGCCTTGGCGCCGACGGCGTTGAACAGGTGCTGCGGGAGCGGGTCACGGTCCTTGAAGGCGATCTCGAACGGATTCCGGCCATTCCGGCGGATGTGGACACTGTCGTCCACTGTGCCGGCGAGGTGTCGTTCGACCCGCCGATCGACACGGGTTTCGCCACCAATCTCGGGGGTGTCCAGGAGCTGCTGCGGGCCATCCGCGACAGCGGCGCACGCCCTCATGTGGTGCATATCTCCACGGCGTACGTGGCGGGCCTGCGGTCGGGCCACGTGGCCGAGGGGCGCCTTGCGCACACCGTCGACTGGCGGGCCGAGCAGGCCGCCGCACAGCGGGCACGGCGTGCGGCGGAGGACGCGTCCCGGGCCCCGGAGACGCTGCGCGGGTTCCGGGCCGAGGCTGAAGGCGAGCACATCCGGGCTGGGGCGCAGACGGTCTCGCGAGAGGCTGAACGGCGTCGGCGCAGGTGGGTGGAGCGCCGGCTCGTCGACGCGGGCGGCGAACGGGCCCGTGTGCTCGGCTGGACGGACTGCTACACGTTCACCAAAGCGCTTGCCGAGCGCTACCTGGAGACCGAACGTGATGGTCTGCCGTTGACCATCATGCGGCCGTCCATCATCGAAAGCGCGTTGGCCCGCCCGTTCCCGGGCTGGATCGAGGGCTTCAAGATGGCCGAGCCGCTGATCCTCGCCTACGGCCGCGGGGAGCTGCCGGACTTCCCCGCGTCCCCGGACGGGATCATCGACATCATCCCTGTCGACCTGGTGGTCAACGCGATCCTGGCCGCGGCCGCGGCCCCGCCGCCGGCATCGGCCCCGGCGTACTACACGGTGTGTTCCGGTTTTCGTAACCCGCTGCTGTTTCGCGATCTTTACGAGAACGTCCGGGAGTACTTCGAGCGCCATCCGCTGTCCAAGCCCGGCCGTGGCGCTGTCGCGGCCGCGCACTGGCGGTTCGCCGGGGCCGCCACGGTCGAGGGCCAGCTGCGCCGTGGCGAGCGTTTCGCGGAGATCGCGGGAAGGGCGCTCGGGTACGCCCCACGCTCCGACCGGGTCCGCCAGGCCGCCCGTGACCTGGAGCAGTTCGATGAGCGGCTGTCGTTCCTGCGGCGTTACCAGGACCTCTACCGTTCCTACACCAAGGCGGAGCTGGTCTACGTTGATGACGCGACCCGCAGGCTCCACCAGGCACTCGATGCGGGTGACGCCGAGCGGTTCGGGTTTGACCCGGCCTGCTATGACTGGCGTACCTACCTGCAGGAGATCCATTTTCCGAGCGTCACCTCGACCTTCCGCGGCCCGGACAAGCCCCCGGCGCCGCCCCGGCGGGCGTCGCACGCCCTCGCCGGCGGTCCGGACACGCTCGCGGTGTTCGACCTGGATGGGACGCTGGTGTCCTCGACCGTGGTTGAGTCCTACCTGTGGCTGCGGCTGACCGACCAGACGTTCGCGGCGCGCGGGCGTGAGCTCGCGCAGCTTGCCCGCGCGCTGCCCGGGTACGTGCGGGCGGAGCGGCGCGACCGGGGGCATCTCATCCGAGCGGTGTACACGCGCTACGCCGGTGCCGATCCCGGCGAGCTCGCCCGCCTCGTCGACGAGGTAGCCGGTGACATCCTGCTGCGCCGGGTGAAGGCGGGGGCGATCCGCCGGATCCGCGAGCACCGCGACGCCGGGCACCGGACCGTCCTGCTCACCGGGGCGGTCGAGGTTCTCACCCGTCCGCTGGCGCCGCTGTTCGACGAGGTCGTCGCCACCCGGCTCGCGGTCGGGGCGGACGGGCGCTGCACCGGGCGCCTGGTATCGGCACCGCTGGTCGGTGACTCCCGCGCCGCCTGGCTGGATCACTATGCCAAGCGGGTGGGCGCGGATCTGGCGGCGTCGTGGGCATACGCGGACAGCCAGTCGGATCTGCCGATGTTGCGGGCGGTCGGCAATCCGGTCGCGGTCAACCCGGACCTGCCGCTGTACCGGGTGGCCCGCCGCTCCGGCTGGCCGATCGAGCAGTGGGCCTCGACCCGTGGTGAGCCACGCGCCGTGGTCGGCAGCCGGCATGAACGCACGATCCATGCCGCCGCCCGGGCTCGGGATCTTTTCGGCGGTGGGGCCGCAGCCCTGTCTCCGGGCGGCCGCGTCCGGACATCACGGCCGGGTGTCGATCGGTGAGCCGCGCGCTGGAGCTGTACCGGTCGATGCCCCGCTACCTGGCCACCCGGACGCTGTCGGGCCGGCTGCCGGCCCTGGCCGGCGCCGCGGCCGGGATGACAGCGCCGCTGCGGCTGACCGACGGGCCGGCGCCGGCCGTGCCGGGCGAGGGGTGGGTTCCGATCCGCCCGCGGCTGTCGGGGATCTGCGGGTCGGACCTGGCCACCGTCACCGGGCAGCTGTCGCTCTACTTCACGTCGCTGGTGTCCATGCCCTTCGTCCCCGGGCATGAGATCGTGGCCGACACCCAGACCAGCGTCACCCTCACCGATGGCACTGAGCTGCCGGCCGGCAGCAGGGTGGTGCTCGATCCGGTTCTCGGTTGCGCCGCCCGGGGCCTGCCCGCATGTGCTGGTTGTGCCGCCGGGCACACCAGCCGCTGTGACAATATCACTGTGGGTCACCTGTCCCCCGGTCTGCAGACCGGGTTCTGCGCGCGGACCGGTGGCGGGTGGAGCCGGTCCCTGGTTGCCCACCGCTCGCAGTTGTATCCCGTGCCGGCGGACCTGCCCGACGAGCGGGCGGTGCTGGTGGAGCCGCTTGCGTGCGCGGTACATACCGCGTTGCGGGCACGGGCCGGGGACGGCGACCGGATTTTGATCATCGGTGCCGGCTCGGTCGGGCTGTTCACGTTGCTGGCGCTGCGCGCCTACACCAAGGCCGGTCTGGTGACGGTGGTAGCCAAGCACCGTCACCAGGTGGAACGCGCGCGGCTGTTCGGGGCGGACGAGATCATTTCACCGGCGTCCGCGGTCGGCGGGGTGCGCCGTGCCACCCGTGCGCTCAAACTGGAACCGGAGGCCGGACCGCCGTATCTGCTCGGCGGCGTGGACATCGCGATCGACTGCGCCGGCAGCGCATCCTCGCTGTCGACGGCGCTGCGCGTCACCCGCGCCGGTGGGCGGGTGGTGCTGTCCGGTGTTCCCACCGGGCCGGTCGATCTGACGCCGCTGTGGTTCCGTGAGCTGGAGCTGGTGGGCACCTACGCGTCCAGCGCCGGTCGGGGGCTGGACGAGGGCGGGGCGGCGGGCGCGGCGGTGGCGCCGGCGGACTTCGTCCGGGCGCTGGAGCTTGCGGCAGCTGCCCCGTTGGACGGGGTTGTGTCGGCGGCCTACCCGTTGGACCGTTGGCGGGACGCGTTGGACCACGCGCTCGGCGCGGGCCGGCTTGGCGCGGTCAAAGTCGCCTTCGACCTGATGGCGCCCTGATGAGGCGAGTGTGCAATCTGTTCGTAAGGACTACAACATTCACTGGGACGCTTACTGGATGGCGGCTGGCGGCGGAAGCGCCGCTCAGCCGGACTCGCGCGTGAGGGGATCGCACAGGTGAGACCGGGGTTCGTGCTCGAGGTCGATGAGCGGACTCCTCCGCTGCTCGTACACCAGGGTGAGGGGTTCGGGCTGGAGCGTTTCCCGCTCGGCACGCGGGTCGTCTACCCGCCGGAGTCGCTGCCGGAGCTGGCTGACGTCGACGCGGCGATCGGCCGGGCGCTGGCCGAGCCGGAGAACAGCGAGCCGTTGCGGGCGCTGCTGCGGCCGGGGATGCGCCTCACGATCGCCTTCGACGACCTGTCGATTCCGCTGCCGCCGATGCGCCGGCCCGACATCCGCCAGCGGGTGATCGAGCAGGTGCTCACGATCGCGGCCGAGGCCGGCGTGGACGACGTGGTGCTTATCGTGGCGAACGCGCTGCACCGCCGGATGACCGCCGCCGAGATCGAGCGGACTGTCGGGGAACGGGTGTTCCGCTCGTTCTGGCCGGACAGCCTCTACAACCATGACGCGGAGGACAGGGACAATCTGACGCATATCGGCCTGACCGAGAACGGTGAGGACGTCGAAATCAACCGACGGGCCGCCGAATCGGACCTGCTGGTCTATGTCAATGTCAACATGGTGGCGATGGACGGTGGCCACAAGTCGGTGCCGATCGGGCTCGCGTCCTACAACAGCCTGCGCCACCATCACAACAGTCATACAATGATCCATTCGCGTTCGTTCATGGACCACACCCGTTCGGCCATGCACTCCTCGGCGTGGCGGATGGGCCGGCTGCTGGCCGATCACCTGAAGATATTCACGGTGGAGACGACCGTGAACAACGCCTCCTTCCCGTCCCGCTACGCCTTTCTGATGAAGCGGGAATGGGAGTGGTCCATCCGTGACCAGGCGATGGCGTTCGGGATGTCGAGGGGGCTCGCGGCCATGCCGGTCCGTCCTCGCCGCAAGCTCTTCCAGGATCTTGTCGCTGGGTACGGGGTGACCGGCGTGCACGCGGGCGAGACCGAGGCCGTGCACGCCAAGACGCTCGCGAACGTGCACCGCCAGCAGCTTGTCGAGGTGAACGGGCAAAGCGACGTGCTGGTCGTGGGCCTGCCCTACCTGGGGCCGTACAACGTGAACTCGGTGCTCAACCCGATCCTCGCGATGTGCCTCGGGCTCGGGTACTTCTTCAACATGTACCGAGGGCGGCCCCTGGTCCGCCGCGGCGGGGCGATGATCCTCTACCATCCGGTGACGCCGGAGTTCTCTCAGCTCCATCATCCGTCGTATGTGGATTTCTTCGAGGAGGTTCTCGCCGAGTCCACCGACCCGGCGACGATCGAGACCACGTTCGAGAAGCAGTACGCGACCGACCCCTGGTACACCCACCTGTACCGCACGTCGCATGCCTACCACGGCGTGCACCCGTTCTATATGTGGTACTGGGGTGCGCATGCCATGGATCACCTGGGGGATGTGGTGTGGGTCGGTGGTGACCGGGCCGCCTGCGCGCGGATGGGCTTTCGGGCCGCGTCCACCCTGGCGGACGCGTTGGAGATGGTGTCGGGCACGGTCGGCCGCGATCCGTCCATGACCTACCTGCACTCCCCGCCGCACGTCATCGCGGACGTGCGCTGATGGCGCCCCGCCCGGCCGGGGCCGGGCTGCGTGAGGTGGCCCGCGGCTGGCGCTGGGGGGCCAGGCCACCGGTACCGCGTTCAGCTGAGCCACACCAGCTACCGGCGGTGGCCAGAGAGTTCCCCACGGCCTGGGCGCGCACACCGGCGATGCGGGCGGCCCGGGTCGCGGCTCTCGAGGTCGGGATGCGCCCGCTCCTGGACGCGAATCTGTCGCTGTCGGTGACAGGACTGGACGCCATCGACGGGCTTCGAGCGCCCGCGCTCTTCGTGTCGAACCACGCGAGCCATCTGGACGCGCCACTGCTGTTGTGCGCGCTGCCGCGGCAGGTGCGCGACCACACGGCCGTGGCCGCCGCCGCCGACTACTTCTTCGGTAGCTGGTGGCGGGGGCTGGGCACGGCCTTCCTGTTCGCGACCGTACCGATCGAGCGCCGCGGGGGCGCCCCCTCGACCGCGCCCGCGGACCTGCTCGCGGACGGCTGGAATCTTGTGATCTTCCCGGAGGGGACGAGGTCGAGGGACGGCCAGCTCACCCGTTTCCGGTTCGGCGCGGCACATCTGGCGATCACCTGTGGGGTTCCGGTGGTGCCGGTCGCCATCCGTGGCAGTTTCGCCGCGATGCCACGCGGACGCGGGTGGACGCTGCCTGGCCGGCCGGCGGTGTCCGTGCGTTTTGGCCGGCCTCTGTGGCCAGCCAGTGATGATCTTCGTTTCTTCACCGACCGGATCTTCGGTGAGGTCTCCCGGCTGCTGGCCGAGGACGCCACGTCATGGTGGGAGTCGCTACGCGCCACGCCCGCCAGCCCGAACCCGCCCGCTCGGAGTGCGCGGACCGCTCACTGGCGCCGGGTCTGGCAGTCAACCGAGCCCGTCGGACGCGACACG
>NZ_CAKJTP010000009.1:60464-60963 GCF_917627335.1 Protofrankia sp. CiT1
AGGGCCTTGGATCAGGGAGTGGCGTCCGGGTGGATGGGGCTGCGTTCTTACCCCACACCCCCCGGGATTCTTACCCCCACACCCCCCGGGCGAGAAGCGTCCCGGCCGCGACGGCGCCGACAGCGGCCAGCACGCTGCCGGCGACGTTCACCACGGCGAGCAGCCGGGTGCCGTCCTGGGCGAGCCGTAGCGTCTCGTAGGAGAACGTCGAGCAGGTGCTCAACGCCCCGCAGAGCCCGGTACCGACCAGCAGTGCTGCCTGGGAGGACGCCGCTCCCGCGCGCACCGCCCCGGTGACCATGCCGAGGACACCACTGGCGATCATGTTAACGGTGAGCGTGCCCCACGGGAACACCGTGTCGTGCCGGGCCTGCACCAGCCGGTCGGTCAGGTAGCGCAACGGCGCGCCGATCATCGCGCCTATGATCACCAGCAACCAGTTCACGTGTCCGCCTTGTGACCGAGCCGTGCCCACTGTGCCATCAGTGGCGCTGTGCCA
>NZ_CAKJTP010000009.1:61452-66831 GCF_917627335.1 Protofrankia sp. CiT1
CCGCGCCAGCAACGATCGTGTTGCCAGGGTCGCGGCCCAGACCGCGCCGAGCCCGCTTGCCATGGTCAGTACCAGGTATACCAGCGCCGTCCCGGCGTGTCCGCCCGCTGCCAGCCCCTCGGCGTCGAGCGCATATGTGGAGAAGGTCGTGAACCCGCCCAGCACCCCGGTGCCCAGGAACGGCCGCGCCAGTGGATGTACCGTATCCAGCTCGGTGACCATTACCATGAGCAGCCCGATGAACGCGCATCCGGAGGCGTTCACGACCAGCGTGGCCCAGGGGAACGCCCCCGCTGGGGTGGGCCAGAGCAGCGCCATGCCGTAGCGGGCGCAGGCCCCCAGCGCGCCGCCGACGGAAATGACGGCCAGCCGCGGGAGCGGTGCGCGGCGCGGCCCCTGGCGCCGCGGGGGCCAGCGTGGATCCACATCGGGATCGGCCGGTTCGACGAGCATCCGCTTCGGGCCCACTGTGTTCAGGTCGACTGTGTTCAGGTCGGCAGGGAGGCCGCGGCGTAGTGCGTCCTGCCGTGTGACGTGACGCAGTGTGGGTGAGGCTGTACGCCACGATGAATCGCGTCGGCGTGGTGTGCCTCGGTGGGTTGATGGTCCACCTGCAGGGTGGTGTGGTCGATGCGGTGGTCGTCTCGCAGCCAGCCGTCCAGATCGACGCGGACGGCGTGGCAGTCGGCGTCGGGGAGCACGAGGACGTGCGCGGACAGTGCCGGCTCCCCGGAGGTGATCTGCCAGATGTGGAGATCGTGGACTTCGCTGACACCGGGCCGGCGGGCCATGGCGGCACCGATGCCGTCCGGGTCGATCCCGTCCGGCGCGGCCTCGAGAAAAATCCGGCCGGAAGCGCGTAGGAGCCCGACGCCTGCTTTCACCATGAGGATGACAACGACAATCGAGGCGGCCGAGTCGGCGCGATCCCATCCGGTGACGAGGATGACGACGCCCGCGAGGACGGTCGCGAGGAACGCGTAGAGATCGGTGAGGATGTGCTGGAAAGCACCTTCGACGTTCAGGCTGGCCCGGTTGGCTCGGCTGATCGCCCAGGTCGCGGCGATGTTGACGCACACGCCGACGAGCGCGGTGCCCAGGACGAGCCCGCCGGCCACCGCGCTCGGTGCCAGGAGCCGAACGACTGCCTGATAGCTGAGCCAGCCAGCCAGCAGCAGCAGGGTGATGCCGTTGGCCTGGGCGGAGAGGATCTCCACGCGGCGCAGCCCGAACGTGTATGAGCCATGGGCGGGCCGGGCCGCGAGCCACAGCGTGGCCAGCGCCAACACGATCGACGACGCGTCGGTGAGCATGTGGGCCGCGTCCGACAGCAGGGCCAGGGAGTGCGCCAGCAGGCCGACGACGACCTCTGCCGTGAGGTAGCCGCTGATCAGGCCCAACGCGATCGTCAACCAGCGGCGGTCGGCGTCCGCTGCCACATCATGCCGGTGACCGCCGTGGCCATCCGTATGATGACCATCCGTATCCTGGCCCATTCCGGTGTCACCCACCGCAGCCCTTCCTCTCCCTCATTCCTTTTCCACCGTACCGTTTTTCGCCCCGGCGCCCCGGCGCCGGCTTTCGCCTCGCGACGCACGCACCACAGCCCCGCTCCCGGAAGCACACCCACTATTGCTTAGCGAAAACGAGTGTCGGCACCGAATCCGGTTTCGTTTGCGTACATTTTTCTTGCGTCATTATTATCGATGTCGGCCGGGTCCGGGCGCTGACTTTCCGCGCCATTGTTGGCGAGCTCATTGCCGGTACGCGAGAGCGGCCGGGTCTGGCGCGCGGCGTGCGCGACGATCAGCCTGGCGTCATGGCTGAGTGGTCAAGGCCCCGGCCGGCCGTGGAGCCGAGACCGACGATCGTCAACCAGTCGCGGGGACGGTGGCGGGCCACCGCCACGGTGGCATGTGCGCTCGCCCGCTTGGGCACGACAAGCGCAGCGCCAGCCGCTGGGAGACTGTCGGCACCGAGCAGGCTCGCCGCCTCGGCCACGCTCGGCGTCCCGACCGCGGCCCGCACCACATCCGAGGGATTGGGCACGTCAACCGTGGCGAGCGCCGCGGCCGGGTGGAACAGCAGCGGCCAGCCCCGGGCACGGGCGGCCGAGACGATGCCGATCTCATCGCGCTTGGCGTCGACGGTGGCGAGGTGGCGTACCGCCAGCGGTGACAGGCCCGCGTCGGCCAGCGCGTGTTCGACCAGGTCGAGAACTTCCCGTGCGGGTGCGCCGCGGCTCGCGCCGACTCCGACGACTAGTGGTCGCCGCCGGTAGACGACCATCGGGCCGGTTACGGCCGTAACCGGGCTGTGGCAAGCGGGCTTCCCGCGGCCTCGAAACCGGCGCCGGCCAGCGCGCATCCCATCAGCCGGTCGCCCGGGGCCGGCTGCGCGCTCATTGCGGCCATCGCGGCCCGTTCCCGTGGCTCCCATGGCTCCCATGCCTGGCCTGCTTCGCCGCCGCGACGAAGCGCGTGGCCGCGCCGGGTACACCCGCCCAGTGCAGATGCAGGTAGGACGCGTGTACCCCACCGCGCACGAAGCCCTCCAGCCGATCATCCCGATCGCCGCTCCCGGACCGGTCGCCTCGGCCTTCGACACGCCATGCCGGCCGTGCGGCCCCGGTGCGGGCGGTTTCGCGGGCAGCCAGCACCGCTGTGCGGTGGAACTCGTGCGCGGTCACTGGGGTACCGGCGTTGGCAATCGGGCTGTCGCAGGCGGCCACGGCCCGTCGATAACCAAGGGTGAGCCGGGGGCTCATCGCGGTGTCGGCGTCGAGCACCCCGCACATCGGATGCCCGTCCAGGGAACGGGCGAGGTACAGCAGGCCCGCGCACTCGGCGACGACCGGCGCGCCCCGGTCCGCCAGCGCCGCCACGTCGGCGCGCAGGGTCGTGTTCGCGGCGAGCGCGGATGCGTGTTCCTCGGGGAAGCCACCACCGATGATCAGCCCGTCGCAGCCGCTCGGCAGGGCCTCGTCACGCAGCGGGTCGACAGTGATCACCTCGGCTCCCGCGGCCAGCAGCAACTCGACCTGTTCGGCGTAGCCAAAGGTGAACGCCGGCCCGCCCGTGACCGCGATCCGCGCCGGCCGGTCCGACGCCGACGCCGGTGCCGGTGCCGGTGCCGCGGTGGGGATCACGGTGGGGATGGTGGTGGCCGGCGACCAGGGCCGCACGCGCAGCGGCGGTGCTGACCGGGCGAGCGCGAGTACGGCATCAAGATCGAATGATGCGGTAGCCAGCGCGCCGAGCGCGCCGACAGCCTCGGCCGCGGCCGGTGCCCGCTCGGCCGCGGGCATGAGCCCGAGATGCCGGGATGGCACCGCGGCCCGATCATCGCGGCGCGCGACGCCCAGCACGGCGATACCGAGACCGGCGACCGCGTCCCGCAGCAGCCGTTCGTGACCGGCCGAGCCCACCCGGTTGAACACCACCCCGCCCAGGCGCACCCGGTCGTCCCAAGTGGCGAAGCCGTGCACGGTGGCGGCCACCGAGCGGCCCACGGCGGACGCGTCGAGCACCAGCACGACCGGGGCGTCGAGAAGGCGGGCCACATGGGCGGCCGAGGCGAAGTCGGTGGGCTGGCCGGGTCCGGGCAGTGACACCCCGTCGAACAGGCCCATCACGCCCTCGACGATGGCGAGGTCGGCGCCGTGGGCGCCGTGGGCGAACAGCGGCGCGATCCGGTGCTCCCCGCAGAGGACGGCGTCGAGGTTGCGGCCGGGGCGTCCGCTGGCGACGGCGTGGTAGGTCGGGTCGATGTAGTCCGGCCCGACCTTGTGCGGGGAGACCCGCAGGCCGCGGGCGGTGAACGCGGCCATCAGCCCGGTCGCCACGGTGGTCTTGCCGGCACCGCTCGCCGGGGCGGCGATCACCAGCCGTGGGATCACCAGTTGTGGGATCACCGGCTGGGGCGGGCGCAGGCCCGGGGCGGTCACCATTCGATCCCCCGCTGGCCTTTTTGCCCGGCGTCCATCGGATGCTTCACTTTGGTCATCTCGGTGACCAGGTCGGCGGCGTCGACCAGCGCGGGCGGCGCGGCGCGGCCGGTCACCACGACATGCTGGCGTCCCGGGCGGGTACGCAGCACCTCGACGACTTCGTCGGTGTCGATCCATCCCCAGGTCAGCGGGTAGGTCAGCTCGTCGAGGACGTAGAGCTGGTAGGTCTGCGCGGCGATGTCCCGACGGATCTGCGCCCAGCCCTCGCGGGCGGCCTCGGCTGGTTCTGCCGTGGGGTCGATCCGGCGTTGTACCCAGCTCCAGCCCTCGCCCATCTTGTGCCAGGTGACGGCGCCGCCCTCGCCGGTCGCGGCCAGGGCGCGCAGCGCCCGTTCCTCTCCGATCCGCCATTTCGCGGACTTGACGAACTGGAACACCCCGACATCCCAGCCCTGTGCCCAGCCCCGCAGCGCGAGCCCGAACGCCGCGGTCGACTTTCCCTTGCCATCGCCGGTATGGATGATCAATAGTGCCCGGTCCCGGCGCGTTCGGGTGGTCAGGCCGTCGTCGGGCACGACGCTGGGCTGTCCCTGTGGCATGTCTAGGCGGCCTTCCGCGGATCGGCTCTCCGCGGGCCAGCCGTACCCCTGGCCGCGCGGCTGGCCGTCTGGTAAGCCGTAGCCGTCTGGTAAGCCGTAGCCGTCTGGTAAGCAGTGGCTGACAGGGCGTCGATCGGGATGGCCGTGCCGCCCAGCGCGGCCGCGAGGCGTCCGGCCAGGCCCAGGCGGACATGGCCGCTCTCGCAGTCGACGACGACGCTCGCCACGCCGGTGCGGGCCAGCGTCCGCGCGGCCGCGATCGGATCCGGGCCCGCGGTGGCACGGCCGTCGGTGACGACGATCAACAACGGCCGCCGGTGCGGGTCACGGCGGCGTTCGGTAGCGAGGAGCTCGCCCGCACGGGTAAGCCCGGCCGTGAGCGGGGTACGACCGCCGGTCGGCAGGGACGCGAGCCGTGCCGCGCCGACCTCCACGCTGGACGTCGGGGGAAGGACGAGATCGGCGCGGGAACCCCTAAATATGATCATTCCGATCCGGTCGCGACGCTGATAGGCGTCCAGCAACAGGGACAGCACGGCGCCGGTGACCGTACGCATCCGGGCACGGGCGGCCATTGAACCACTGGCGTCCACCACGAACAGGACGAGATTGCCCTCGCGTCCCTGGCGGACCGCCCCGCGCCGGTCAGCGGGACACAGCACGAGCCCTGGGCCGGTACGTCCACGAGCGTGCTGCCAGGGCGCGGCCGCTCGCAGGGTTGCCGGCAGGTGCAGGCCGGGCGCGTCCGGGGAGGTGGTGACGACCGCACCGCGGGAGGTACGGGCGCGTGCGCGCCGGCCGGCCGCGCCCGCAAGCGTCCCGGTGCCGGGG
>NZ_CAKJTP010000010.1:0-577 GCF_917627335.1 Protofrankia sp. CiT1
AGCGAACTTGAACGAGGCGAGCTCCGTGGGGACTTCCATCCCGTCGGAGAGCTTGAACCCAACCGCTCGTTTCCCGCGGTCGTCGACGGTGTACATCACATTGATCGACAGGCCGTTCTCGTAGAAGACGTATGCCATCCGAATGTTCTCGACCTGGAATGTCGTCGCCTCGAGCGGGCGAGCGGAGATGACGATGCCGCGTTCTTCTGTGAGGATCCGGCTCACCCAGTCGATGGTCGGCCCGGCGTTGTCCGCGGGCTCGACCGTGAAAACGTGGCCGTACTTGTTCTTGAAGTACCGGGCTTCGTTCGCCCGTAGACCAGCGAGCGCGGCCGCGGCCGGCGACGACTCCAGGCCGACGGTCGATACGGTGTCGAAGTCCACGGCATAGGGCATGGCAAACTCCTCCGCGTGTGCGTTTCATCCTTATTGTGGACAATAGCGCTGAATTCAGCGTATGCGCTGGTAGCAAAGGTAGAGGATCCGGCAACAGCGGCGTGGATCAAAGGGCGGGGCTGGGGTGCGGGCATCCCGAGGCGGCGGAAGCCCGGATAGCCGGGCAGCCGCTGACCACCGC